>JAJRVO010000189.1 GCA_024277275.1 Chloroflexota bacterium | reverse complement strand
ATTAAAAACCCTCAAGAAACACAGTCAACTCCAGCGGAAGAAACGCAAAAAACTGCAACAAAAAAAGTTCAAACAGTACGGATTATCAGATGATTTTGGCTTAACCCAACCTACTTCTTAAGTAATGAGAATTAAATAACTGTCCCTCAACGTTGTAATTGGTAAATGGTAATTGGTTATTAAGCCAATCCCTAATTACTAATTACCATTTACTGCACTCTGAAATGAGACAGTTATTTAATCCCGATTCCTAAAAGTGTCTGTAGCCAAACAATTTCTAAATTATAATTTCTCGTTCATTAAACTTGCCGGTTTAAGGCGGAGTTTTGCCGGACGGTTACAACTGCACCAAAGATACCGGACAAATCGTTTCCGTATTTATGACAAAGGCTTGCCAGACATACGCGAAAGTGTATAATGAAACCAACCGAGCTTGGAAATTTCAAAACATCGGGGCCTGGCTTTAGATTTGTCGATGGCCCGTTTATCACTTGAAACCGGCAACTTGAGGCACAAGACGTGCATATGTCTTATTTGAATGGGGAGAAATTCCCAACAATATCCTCTGAACTTCAGGCAATCTTACAACACATTGTTGACGATGTGGTGTCCAGTCTGGGTTGCGTAGGGGCATTGGTTGCCCCTCTGGAAATGAATAACGCCCTACCTATCCGAGCCTACTCGGTCAACATGTCGTCCACCCTTCAAAAACAACTGGAAAATAAAATTGGCCTGACTTTTCTCAGCCCCGAAGCCGTAGCCTATCTTGATGACAAAAAATACAAAGATAATCTCAGTGTCCGGGCTGTCAAAACTCGTGATATTTTGGTTTCTGATAAGTTATACGACTTGTTCAGGCCGGTTGTTAGCAAACGCCTGGCAAATATAACCCAACGTGTAACAGGCATCAAACAAGTTATTGCCGTGCCATTTCGAATTGATGATGAAGTGGTGGGTAACCTTTTTGCCACCTCTCGCAAAGAATTCTCAGAGCGTGAAATTGATTTCCTGACCGCCTTTGGCAACCAGGCCGCTATCGCCATCCAAACCCAACGCTACCTGGCCGAAATGCAAGCCCTGGAACGAGTGATTTTGTCTTTACAGGCAAACATCACTGATGAAACCCAGGTGCTACAAATCATTGTCGACACGGTTGTTCAAAAATTAGGTTATATTGCCGCAATGGTTGCCACCCTTGAGGTCGATAATAGCCTGCCTGTGCGCGCTTATGCCGTCGGGTTCGACTCGTCTACACTCAAAAGTTTAGAAAAGAAAGCAGGCATTGGCCTGGCCAGTTCTAAAGCTGTGGCATATCTTGACGATGAGCGTTTTCAAGATAATTTGAGCGTCCGGGCCGTTAAAGGCGTAAATGGGCGTCCGCAAAAATTTATTGTCTCCGACAGATTGTATGATTTGTTCAGGCCGGTGGTCAATAAACCTCTCTCTGATTTAATCCAGAAAGTCTCCGGTATCAGGCAGGTCATGGTTGTCCCCTTCTCGCTTGAAGATGAAGTGGTGGGCAACCTCTTTGTAGCCAGCCAAAAACTAACATTCTCAGAGCGGGAGAAAGAAATTTTGGCGACATTTGGTCAACAAGCCGCCGTGGGTATCCGTAACGCCCGGCTTTACCGCATTGCCGAAGAACAGCGTCAAATTGCCCAAATGTTTGGCAAGATGGCCTTTAGCGCAGCAGCCAACATCCACGCCCTCAGAAATCACGTCGGCGCTCCCAGAACATTCCTTCAACTCATAGAATTAGGCGATCAGGTTCCCCAGGCCCAACGTCTTGAATTGCTAAAATCGACCCCCGACGCTCTGGCCCACTTAAATATAGCCGTTGATATTCTCGACAATCTTCATGAGCCGTGGCGCCAAACACCAGACATCCCCACCAACATCAATGAATGTTTGCTTTTTGCTGTTAGAAAAACCTTTCCACGACACCTGCTGGATATGACCAAAGATGAGTTTGAGGCCGATGAAGATGTTATTTTTTACAAATCACTCTCAAAAAATTTACCGCTGATAAAAACCTCGCCCGACATGCTGACCGAAGCATTTAGAGTGGTGATTAAAAACGGTGTGGAGGCTGTTAGAAAAAACAGAGGCGGCGGCAACTTGTGGATTGAGAGCAAGTTGCAACCTGATGCAGTTGTACAAGTAACCATCCGCGACAACGGCGCCGGTATTAAATCTAAAAACCTGAATAAAATCTTTGAAATGGGCTGGTCTACCAAAAAAGGCGAGGGCATGGGCTTTGGCCTCTTCTGGGCCAAAGATTACATCGAAGGGCTTGGCGGGAGCATAACTGCGGAAAGCGTCAAAAAAAAGGAAACCGCATTTATAATTAGCTTGCCCGCTTCCGTTGAGTAACAGGAACAGATAGCTAAATACCAGGTTTTTGAAAAGTTACTGCCCCACCTGCCGCAATGGATTGCTTTGGCTCTCTAAATTTTCCTGGGTCAAAACGAATCAAAAGAGCCTGCACAATTGTGCAGGCTCTTTTGATAAAGCAAGTAAAAATTACTCGACTTTTTCTTCTGCGGCGGTTTCGTCGGTAGCAGGCGTTTCAGGTTCTTCAATTTCAGATTCCTCGGCTTCGGTCGCAACTTCGGCTCCAGGTTGAGTTTCTGCCTGTTCAACTTCATCCACAGTTTCAGCTTCGACTGCAACTTCAGGTTCAGTTTCGTCCGCAGCTTCAGCTTCATCCGTAGCTTCGGCTTCGTCCGTAGCTTCGGCTTCGTCCGCAGTTTCGGCTTCGTCCATAGCTTCGGCTTCGTCCGTAGCTTCGGCTTCAATCTGGTCAACTTCGGCCTGACTCAAACGCTCGCGCTCCAAAATGCCACCAAGAGGCAGAACCTCAACTTGAATAGTGGTAGACACATCAATCATCAGTTTGATGGACACCTCTTGTTCGCCCAGGTTACGGATAGGTTCGTGCAAGCTGACCTTGCGTCTATCAATTTCTATCGCAGTTTTCTCCTGGATGGCCTCGGCAATATCACCAGAAGTGACAGAACCGTACAGTTTGCCCGTTTCACCGGCTCGTCGCTCAAATACAAGCGTCAAGTCGGTCAGTTGATTGGCAATGGCTCTGGCGTCTTCGGTTTCCTGCGCCCGGTGTTTTTCAGCAGTTTTGCGAATGGTTTCCGCTTGTTTTAATGCCCCCGGCGTGGCTAATACAGCCAGTTGTTGAGGCAGCAAGTAGTTGCGTCCAAAGCCATTAGCCACCTTTTTTACGTCGCCGGCATAGCCCAGGTTATCAACATCTTGAATCAATAAAACTTTCATCTTCTTTCTCCGGTTACAATTAGAGTCTAAGTTTTTCCCAAGACTTTGCTTGGAAAACAAGGTTACAAGGTTGCAGGGTAGCAGGCTTGGTGATTTGCAACTTTGAAACCTTGCAACCCTGATCGACAATTTTTTGTCGATGTGAAAGCCTAAGACGCTATATCTCAGGTAAATTTACACACAAACGAGCAGTATACTTAAAATTGGGACTTTGTCCAAATCAGATGGCTAAATAAATTGTTTGGCGATCTGTGCCTTATGGCTAATCCTTCACCACCATCGGCAACCCGGCAACCATAAACAGCACCCGATCAGCCAAAGCGGCTAACCGCTGGTTGGCTCGCCCCAAAACATCACGATACACGCGACTCGACGGATAGGGCGGGACCAATCCCAACCCCACCTCATTAGAAACCACAATCAACGGCGCATCCAGTTGCTTTTGAGCAGCCACAATGGCCTCAATTTCAGCCTGTACCGCCGCATCAATAGCTGCTTGCGGCTCCGACTCCATCGCCAGCATAATGTTTGATACCAAAAGCGTAACACAATCAAGAAGCAATGCATCCGGGCAGTCGTCAATTGCGGCCAGAGCAGCCCCCACATTTCGAGACGCTTCCAGGGTTTGCCACCCGGCGGGCCGCGCCCGGCGATGAGCCTCAATCCGGGCGGCCATTTCCTCGTCCCCGGCCTCGGCGGTGGCGATGTAAAGGACACGCCGGCCCATTTCAGCGGCTAACTTCTCGGCGTAGTCGCTCTTGCCGCTTCGAGCGCCCCCCAAAATCAACGTTAATTTTGTGGACAAATTTGTACTCCCGTTATCTTGGCAATGTCACATTATAATGCAATTTCAACTGGACAGCACACTATCTATCAACTGAAGTTCCTCTTGTGAACGAATGTTGTAAATCCCATAAACCAACTCATTTAAGCGGCGGTCTATGTTAGCTATTTCGGACTCGATATTTCCAAGAGCTAATAAATCATTAAACTGAGTTGAACGATCTTTCAGTTTCTCATTTACGCGTGAAGTAACACATTGCCGTACTTCTTCCATAAGTTCGTGAATTTGCATAATATTTGCTGAGGCGGATGCACCTACTAATACAGGTATTTGCAATGCTTGTAGCGTTCCTTGTAATAGACGACCACGTACCCAAATTTGTTTGCGATGGTTCTCAAATAATTCTGCACGAACAGCCAGTAGCAGGAAACGCCGAAAATCGTCGTCAGGAATATCTAAGGTGATTAACGATATTTCACTTGCTTCTTCTTCTGTGATACGTATTACAAGGTGCGTTGCTTGCTCAACTATGGTTATACCTGTCACCGTGCCGCGTGAGTTTGCATCGACAGAACCGACACGATTAATGGTGTTGCCTTTATATTCACTGTGATTGAAATATGCGCGGTAGAAATCGCGGGTTGTGTAAATAGTGGCGTTTAACGCCTCGGCAAATTCGTCAAACAGTGTTTGTCGGATGAAGTGTAGGTCCAACATTCTTTGAGCTAAAGTCACAATTTTTTGAGTGGTTGCTTCATCGGTAAAGCGGATAGGGATTTTAGCAATGCCATTTTCAAAATACTCGTAACGGTAGTCTTTTGCTTTGCCAATAAACTGATAACGAAAGTTAAGCAATTTGGAATTTAATAATGCCAGCAAATACCGCAAATCCGGCGAGTTGTCTTTAGCAAAAATCACAGTTGTGTCTGTGAGGCCAATAAATTCAGTTGTTGTGTCCAGCGCAAAACGATTTTCCGGCGCAATGTATGGTGTGATAATCTTGGGGGCATTGTACCGTTCCTGATGCAACGGCCAGGTAAACCGCCACCACTCACAATCTCCACGTTGAAATGCCGCGCGTTTCTCCAGAGTATCACGGTGTTCTTCCAGATAGACTTTTGTGTAAGGGTAATCATCCAAACTTTCAATTTCTTCGGGGTAAATCAGATATAAACCGCGAAACCCAAGATTATAAGGAGTGATATCCTGGTTTTTAATATTCTTCCGTATCAGTTCCGGCTCTATCTGGTAACGGTCTAGGGTGGCCCTATCCACAGCAAATACTGGATTGCGTCCAGTCTGCATTCCTTGACCGATAAAAGTCAATTCACCCAGTGGAGTTGCGCCATCATCTATCTTTTGAATAACCTGCGCTACAGATTGGCCGTACAGGTTCCAACTATCAGCATCTAAGCCTGCCTGGCTGAAGGAGTGGGCTGTTTGCCCAAACGTATTGAGAAAGGCCAAGACATCAATATTCTTGTGAAGCGCACGGTCAAACAGCAGGTGATTGTCTTCCCGTATTTGTGCCGCTGTTTCACGTTGAAGTAACGTGATACTTGTCTTTGTCCCCACCCTAACAAATACGGTGTAATCGCCGAAATCTACAACTTGTTGTATTGCAGCTTCATTTAGCATAATCTGACGCAGATTGCTGGCATAATAGGCTTCAAGATAGTAACGGGCAGTGATAAACCCAAGCTGCCCATACGGAACAAGCAAAGCCAACGCACGACGAATAAAATAGTAGTAAATATCGCTCTTGCCTGCCCAAATGTCAGAGAAAGCATGTTTGAGATATTCTGCATCTGGCGAATTTCGTCCCCAAGTATCATCTATGCTCAAGTAAGGTGGATTGCCAATGACAAAGGTGAATCCTCCATCTTTTCTGAGATTTCCTGTCTCGTCCAGAAACACTTCAGGGTATTCTACAATCCAATTGAAGGGACGTTTTGTTGAAACACCATCCTCAAAATAATCTGACAAGCATTGATTTAATTCATTGTTAACTTCACTTGCTAATCTTTCAAATTCACCTTGCAATTCAATTGGGTGTCTAACATCTTGGGCAATACCCTGTTGTGCTAATCGCAATCTGCGTAGTTCGGCCAGTTGGCCGGCAAAGGAGGCATAAGCCTTTTGAGCTTGCATACCACGCAATGGCGTTCCACTCAATAGCGCATTTCCAACCTTGATATTTTGACTTAAGATTAAGGGCAGCCGCATATCTCTAGTCATTGCTCGTAGCATCAAGTTCACGGCTGCTAACTCAGCCGCTTGAGGATCAAGGTCCAAACCATATAAATGCCGCTCAAGTATCTGATTTTTGTAATCCTTTAATCCCTCTAATCGTTGCCTGTAACCGACTAATTCAATTTGTATATCAATGGGGGACAGACCTTCAGCGGCTAATTGCTGAAAGCGTTCTTCCAGCTCGGTGGTAATTTTGCTAATTTCGAATGAATAAAATTCCTCCAAAACGTGATAGGCATTCATCAAAAAACTACCAGAGCCACAAGCGGGGTCCAGTATAGTGAGAGGGGAATGGCCGTTTGATCCGTCAATAGCTGCTAACTGTTTGCGAGTTTGGCCGAGAATTGGAGCGCCATCGGGGCGACCATTCTATGTGGCGTACAGATAACGACCTAATGTTTGGTCAACGATATACCTGACAATATATTCTGGTGTGTAATAGCTCCCTTGGGCTTTACGTGTCTCCAAATTATCAACGGCTTGAACATCATCTTGTGTGACCGTAAGTGTTTGACCCAAATATTGCTCATAGGTGTTGCCCATAATATCGGCAGACATAGCACGAAAACGAGCATCGTATAAATTCAGAATAATGGCGTGAAGAACGTCCTCGCTAATTGTCATTCGGTCACACAAATGCTCGGCAAATAAAGCGCCATTATGGCGCACGTTAAATTCTTGGAAAAAATGACGGATTTGGTCAAGTAGCGGAAGACCATAGTCCATTCTATCCCGTATTTCCAATATTGTACGTAATTGGTCGGCTTTAATAACCAAACGGTCTTCGGCGTACCGAATGACAACTAACCTATCCAGAATACGCTGTACAACGTCTCGCAACCTGTAAACATCAATTTCGCCGGTTTCATGGTCTTCAAGGAGAAGACGATTCTCATGATGTGATACAATATCTTGGCCTAGCCGTAGCCGCCACTCATTGATTAACCTCAGATATTCCTCATCAATGTCAAGCCGCTCACGATGACCACGCAAAGCTTCAAGGCTTCCCTGCTGAATCTCAGTGAAGGCTAACTGCCAAAGTTCTTCAAATCGCTCCAGTAATTCCTCAGAACTATCAAAGCTAAGGACAAGTGTATCACGCCGTGCATTGAATAGCCGAAAATGTTCAAAATTGGTCAGAATGGCCCAACGCATTCCATTTTGATAGGCATAATTAATAGCTTGCTGTTCTTCACGTGTTCGATCTACTGACATCCCAGGCAACTGCAGTCGAAGTTGTGCTACAGAACGATTGCGCCTGTTCTGAACTCGATCCAGGGACTCAATGGCTCCAAATCGCTTTGCCTCAACAAAAATCAAGGGACTATCAGCGTCGGGGTTAACTTTTAGCGCAATATCAGCAAATCCCGCGCCGCGCACATACTGTTCTCGATTGTAGAGAGCGGGGTCTCGAACCGGCCAACCTAATGCTTCGAACAAGGGGTCAATAAAATTAGCTCGTACATTAGCTTCACTCTGTGACTCTGGTTGACTCAGTGAACGGCAATTTTCAATTAGTTGTTGGAGTTGTTCTCTTGCTTGTTCTGATAAAATTGTGGACATAACTTAATTTTAGCCTAGGAGGATTTTCTGCAAGATTATAAGGGTAATGAATCTGCCCAACAGTTAGTAGCGGGAAACCGCTATATTTTTTATCGGGCTTCCCTATAATAACACGACCCCCTCTGAAAATCCAGTTTTATCAGTTTGATAAAGAAGCCGCCAAAACACCCTCATACCGACCTGATCCCTCGCCATCATCTCAATCAAAAGAACACACAAAGTCCGTGATACCATCCTGCCAATTTTGCGCTCCCTTTCCCCTGCATTACAATGGCAGTATGAAATCCAAAATCCAAAATCCAAAATCTAAAATCGCCCTGCTGCTCGCGCTACTGCTCCTGACCGGCTGCCAGCTAACCAACACGGCAGACCTGCCCCCCGCCACCCCGGCCCCCACGCCGACGCTGCCGCCGCTGGCTTTGGCGGTCGATGTGAAAGACGACGCCATTATTGTACCCATCCCCATCGACCCGCCCAGCTTTAACGCCTACCTCAACGACACCGGCTACGAAACCCTGATAGGAGAGTTGGTCTACGGCGCGCTGGCCGAAATTGGCCCGGACGGGAACTTTTACCCCGAACTGGCCCTGGATTTACCCACGTTAGCCAACGGCGGCCTCAGCGACGACGGCCTGACCGTAACCTGGCGCCTGCGCCCCGGCGTCCTCTGGAGCGATGGCGAACCCTTCACCTCAACCGACGTGCGCTTCACCTGGCAAGCCCTCCGCGATAGCGGCATCTGGGCGCCCGGTTTTGATTTAATTGATAACGTAGAAACGCCCGACCCCTTAACCGCCATTGTCCATTACCGTCAATTTTATCCCAACTATCTCATCCAGTTTGGCGGCAACGGCGTCGGGGTTTTACCCGCTCACCACTGCGGCCCCGCCAACCAAATGCTCTTGTGGGACTGCAACTTTGAGCCGGTCAGTACCGGTCCATTTGTGCTGGCCCAGTGGATTCCGGGCGTGCGCCTGACCTTTACCCCCAACCCCAACTACTTTATCCCCGAGCGCCCCCTGGCCTCGCAACTGGTTTTTGAGATTGAATCCGACCCCGATTTACGACAGCGAAACCTGACCAGAGGCAATGTTCACCTGGACATGTGGCCCGAAGAGGCCGCCATTAACAAAATGCAAGACAGCGGCACGGTGGTTGTCTTTTGGACCAATCCGGCCCGTAACGTGCTGCGCCTGGTCCTTAATCTCAGCGCGCCCGGCCGCCCCGACCCCGCCGCCCCGCACCCCATTCTCTCCAACCCGCAGGTTCGACAAGCCCTTCGGCACGCCATTGACCTGGGGTATTTAAATGCGGAGGCGTTCAACAACCGGGCCAAAGTGGTCGAGACAGAGTTGTATCAACTGGGCTGCGATATCCCCCCGCCCCTCTACTACAACGCCGGCCTGGCCAATGCGCTGCTGGATGATGCCGGTTGGGTGCTGGTCGACCCCGAAAACGACCCGATTCGCCGCTGCCGGGGATGCGGCACCGCAGAAGAAGGGTCGCCCCTGGTCTTAAAGAGTTACACCTACGTGGAGTTTGGCGATGAACTGCTCAAGGCACACCAGCTTATTGAAGAAATGATGGCCGCAGTTGGCGTTAAGCTGGAAATGAAAGCGGTTGAGGGTAGCGACCTATGGAACACCTGGGACAACAACGGCATTGAGTTGCGCGGCAATTTTGACATGAATCTATGGGACGATGGTTACTTTGGGGTTGACCCCACCATCTACATGACCGACCTGTTTGACCCTCGCAGCATTCCCACCCGCGATAATCCCCTGGCCGGCCTCAACGTCAGTCGCTACCGTAATCCGGCCCTGGCCGATCTTTTTGACGCCCTGCACAGCCCCTTGCCCAACAATCGCCGCCGCGCTTTACTTTGCGAGCTGGCTATTACGCTTGACCAGGACCTGCCCCACATCCCGCTGCTGGCATTTCCCGACGTGTACGGCATCAGCATCAACCTGCAAGGCGTAGCCCCCCATATTTACGACGCCGTTACCTGGAACGCCGGCGACTGGCAATTGGTGAAACCTGTGGGTAATCAGTAATGCGGCTCCTTTTTAATATGACAAGCTATTTCGGTTATGTTATACTGAAAGCGCTTTAGCTAGTACAGCTTGGCGGAAGTCTTTCGGTAGTTACAAGCAGCGCGTTGCTTAGTTTATGGAGTGAAAAAGTGCACTTTTTCACTCCATAAACTACCGAAGGATTTACGCCGCCGTGTACTAGTCAGCTAGTCAGCATTTCAGCATTTCAGCGCTTCAGCTAGCCGGCGCCTCAGCGTTTTACTGACTAGCTGGCTAGCTAACAAGCTGACCGGGAGGTCAACCGTGCATTGGACAGAAAATGAACTAAATATCCTCCTTATCGACAATGATGAAGATGATTATATTCTGACCAGCGACTTACTGGCCGATATTGAGGGCGTAAAATTTAATTTAGATTGGGTAGAAAGTTATGAGGTTGGGTTAGAGGCAATTGCTAAAAACCGGCACGATGCCTACCTGATTGACTATCGTCTTGGCCGGCACAATGGATTGGACTTGTTGAGCAAAGCCATTAAAAAGGGATGCCAAGCCCCCTTAATCCTGTTGACCGGACAAGGGGGGCGTCAGATTGATCTGGCTGCTATGGAAGCCGGCGCAGCAGATTATCTGGTTAAAGCCAATGTTAGCGCATCGCTGCTAGAGCGTTCCATTCGCTACGCCATTGAACTCAAACGGTCTGAAACCGAATTACGAAAGGCGCAAGACGAACTGGAACAAGGTATTGCAGAGCGCACGGCTGAAATCTCAAAAACGAACGAGGTTTTATACGACAAGATTGCAACGCTTGAGCAGTTAGAACACGAGATACAAAGCTCGCTGGAACGTCGCTCTCGCCAGGTGCAAACCAGCACAGAGATAGCGCAAAAGATAGCTACCACCCCCGGCCTGGAGGACCTGTTCCGGCGCGTGGTCAATTTGGTGCAAGAAAGATTTGGCTACTACCACGTTCACGTATACACCCTGGAAGACGACCAGCTAGTTATGCAAGAAGGCACCGGCAAAGCGGGTCAAAACATGAAAGAGTTTGAACACAAAATCCCCTTTAGCGCCGAAAAAAGCCTGGTGGCCCAAGCCGCCCGCGAAAAGAACCCCGTGCTGGTATCCGACGTCTATCGAGAGCCGCACTGGCTGCCCAACCCCTTACTGCCCGAAACAAAATCAGAAATTGCCGCGCCCATAAAACTGGGCGATGAAGTACTGGGCGTGCTTGATGTGCAAAACGACCGGGTGGGCAGCTTAAAACAAGAGGACCAGATTTTGCTTATGGGGCTATGCGGGCAAATTGCCGTTGCTATTAACAACCACCGCCTTGAAGCCAAAAGAAAGCAAGCAGAAGAAGCTCAACGCAAATTAATTGAAGAGCTAGACGCTTTTGCTCACACCGTGGGTTATAACCTGCGAGACCCGTTAGACCTGATTATCGGCTACACCAATCTGTTAAAAGAACAAGCCCGATTACCGGAGGAACTACACGAATATCTAAATTCTATTGCCAGAAACGGACAAAAGATGAGCAACATCATTGACGAGCTACAACTGCTGGCCGGCGTACGAAAAGCAGAGATAGAGTTAAAGCCACTGAACATGGCCCGCATAGTAGCCGAGGTGCAGCAACGCCTGGCCTACCTGATTGCCGATTACCAGGCCAAAATCATTGTTTCAGAGTATTGGCCAACGGCAATGGGACACAAACCGTGGGTTGAAGAGGTATGGGCCAACTACCTAAGCAACGCCATTAAGTACGGCGGGCAACCCCCGCTTGTTCAAATTGGCGCTACCGCGCAATCAGACGATATGATACGCTTTTGGGTCCGGGACAATGGGCCGGGATTCACCCCGGAAGAACAAGCGCTGTTGTTTACCAAATTCACAGAACTCAGCCACGTTCGCATTAAAGAGTATATCTTGGGGCTGTCTATTGTACAGCGTATTGTAACCAGACTGGGCGGGCAAGTAAGCATAGAGAGCGACGGCAAACCGGGTCAAGGAAGCGTTTTTTCATTTACCCTGCCGGGTAACTATCAAACAAATTAGAAACCTATGAAATCAATGCGTCTTCTCAATAAAACCCCAGGAGAATAGAAAATGAATAACTTTACCTCAATTGATTACAGCCCGGAAAAGATGGATATGGGCCAGGTCGCCTTTAAACAAGCCTATCCCACCTTTGAAACCGCTCAATTGGATGAACTACGCGCCCGCGAGTATGCTCGCCTTGACAAACAAGATCAGGTCTACCTTGATTACACCGGCGGCGGATTATACGCCGCCTCTCAAATTCGCGACCATATGACCATGCTCAACGAGGGCGTCTTTGGCAACCCCCACTCCCAAAACCCAACCTCATTAGCTATGACCCACCTGGTTGAGAGCGCTCGCAGCTATGTGTTTGAATTTTTCAACGCCTCACCGGATGAATATGTGGTCATCTTTACCGCCAACGCCAGCGCAGCCATCAAACTGGTAGCCGAAGCCTATCCCTTTGGACCGGGCGGGCGTTTTTTGCCAATCTTTGATAACCACAACTCGGTCAACGGCATTCGAGAGTTTGCCAGAGCCAGGGGGGCTGCCGTTACTTACCTGCCAACCGTGCTACCGGAGCTACGCCTGGACGCAGACGCGCTAAAAAAGCAGCTTGACCAGGTCCAACCGAGTAGTCATAATCTACTGGCCTACCCGGCCCAATCTAATTTTACCGGCGTGCAGCACTCGCTGGAGTGGATTGCCAAAGCGCAGGCCAAAGGCTGGGACGTGTTGCTGGACTGCGCCGCCTTTGCCCCCACCAACCGCCTTGATTTAAGCGCGTGGAAACCAGATTTTGTCCCCCTGTCCTTTTACAAAATCTTTGGCTACCCCACCGGCGTTGGCTGCCTGTTAGCCCGTAAAGCGGCCCTGACCAAACTGCAACGCCCCTGGTTTGCCGGCGGCACTATTACCATCACCTCGGTGCAAGGAGAAGGCTGGCACTACCTGATTGACGGCGAGGCCGGTTTTGAAGACGGCACGATCAACTATCTCAACCTGCCCGCCATCGAAATTGGGTTGCGGTATATTACCGGCATCGGCCTGGACGCCATTCACGAGCGGGTATCTTGTCTGACCGGCTGGCTGCTAGACCAAATGACAGCTCTGCGCCATAGTAACGGCACGCCGTTAGTGCAAGTTTTTGGCCCGACTGACTTACACGAACGGGGAGGAACAATCGCCTTCAGCCTCGACGACCCGGACGGTGCGCGTCTTGATTACCGTCGGGTTGAAGCTCTGGCTAACAAAGCCAATATCTCGTTACGTACCGGCTGTTTTTGCAATCCCGGTACGGGCGAAATTGTTCACCACTTAACCAAAGAAGAGATGGCCGAAGCCTTTAATCGACCCAGCGCAATGTCATTTGAATATTTTTTCGACTGGGCGCGTCGCGAACATAGCAGAAATCCGAGCACAATTCGCATCTCGGTGGGGGTGGCGACAAACTTTGCCGATGTTTACCGTTTTATGCGCTTTCTTCACGGCTTTGTGGACAAACCCGAAGCGGAGGTTAACGCCGTTGAACTTGAGTACACCGCTTATGATACCGTCCGCGATACTGCCTAGAAATGCGTCAATAACTTGTTCCCACGCTTCCCCCCTCGTTCCCACGCTCTGCGTCTTAAGTTAAGCCATCAGCATCCCGAGTAGCGTGAAAGGTATTACCACGCTAGAGCGTGGGAACGAGATGGTGAGCCAGTAATTACCTCCAGGCTATACAAGGAGCCGCCCATGAAGCGGGGCTTCACACGCACCTGATGAAACCCAACAGCAGGGGTGCAAGGGTGCAGCGGCGCAGGGGTGATTTTTGTTCATTGCTCATTGTTAATTGTTCATTGGTTTCATAGGAGTTAACACGAGCCTTTGGCACACCATCAACAATGAAAATAAGGATGAACGATGAATCGGAAGGATGATTTTTTTTCATCATTCATCATTCATCGTTCATCATTTTATTTACAGAGGAGATTTTATATGGAAAACTTTAGCTACTTAAAAGGCGTCTACAACATCACCCCAACGCCGTTTCAACCCAACGGCGCTCTGGACGAAACCAGCCTGGTCCGGCTAACGAATTTCATCGTCAACACGGGCGTAAACGGGATGACCATTCTGGGCGTGCTGGGCGAGTCGAACAAAGTATCAGAGCGCGAACGCGAGCGCATTATCTCCACGGTGGTGCAGGCTGCCAACGGACGCATCCCCCATCTGCGTGGGGACCAGCCACACCGGCACGGACCAGTGTGTGGCCTACAGCAAGCAAGCCGAAGCAATGGGGGCCAAAGCGGTGATGGTCGCCCCGCCAAAATTAAGCCGTTCCAGCCCGGCTACATCACCGGCACGGCTATCATGGTTGATGGGGGCAAGCTGAACGCCCTGCAATGACGACTGCTACGGTTCAACTTTCCAAACACGACCGGGAGAAACTGGCCGGCGGGTATGGCCCGGCTGCCAAAATGGCGATGTCAATCATTTTGCGGATGGCCGAATTTCACGGAGCCAAAGAACTGCTGGACATCACCCAGGCCCACATTGACAGTTCAATCTATATGGGCGAGGCCGGGCTGGAGTTTGCCGAGCGACTGGCCGGGCTGGGCGCAAAGGTAACGGTGCCCACCACGCTCAACGTCAGCTCCGTGGACGAACACCACTGGCGCGAGTGGGCCGTGCCGCCCGATTGGGCCAAAAACGCTCACCGTCAAATGGTGGCCTATGAAAAAATGGGCTGCCGGCCCACCTGGACCTGCGCCCCTTATCAGGTCAATCTCATCCCCAAGTTCGGCCAGCAAATTGCCTGGGGCGAATCAAACGCCATCGCCTTTGCCAACTCGGTCATCGGGGCGCGCACCGAACGCTACCCGGACCTGCTTGATATTTGCGCGGCCATCGCCGGGCGGGTTCCGGCGGTGGGTCTCCACTTAATTGAGAATAGGGCCGGTCAAGTCTTGATGAATCTGGTCGATATTCCGCTCGCACTTCAGCAAGACGACTCCTTTTATCCGGTTTTGGGGCACTTGATGGGCCAGGTTGCCCGCGACCGTATCCCCGTTATCAGCGGCTTGCAAGCGCAGCCGACAGAGGATCAGTTTAAGGCGATGGGAGCAGCCGGCGCCTCTTCCGGGACGGTTGCCCTGTTTCACGTAGTCGAAAAAACCCCCGAAGCCCCAACGCTTGAAGCCGCGTTTCAGGGGGGGCAGCCGGAAGAAACCGTACCCGTTACAATGGAGACACTGAGAGTCGCCCGGCGCGAGCTGACCACCGCCACCGGCAAAAAGCTGGATATGGTGGTACTTGGCAGCCCTCACTTCTCGCTGACCGAGTTCAAACAGTTAGCCCCGCTGCTGGTGAGCAAGCAAGTTCACCCGGAGGTAAAGTTCCTGGTCACATCCAGCCGGGCAATGACCCTGCTGGCCCAAAAAGCCGGCATATTGGAATCGCTCAAAGCGTTTGGGGGACACATTACCGTAGACACCTGCATTCTGGCCTCGCCAATGCTCCCCCCGGAAATCAAGCGGCTAATGACCAACTCGGCCAAATACGCCTACTACGCCCCCGGCCTGCTCAATACCCAAATCACCTTCGGCAGTCTGACCGACTGCGTTCAATCGGCCATTAAGGGCCGGGTGGTGCGGGATGAGTCGCTGTGGGAACAACAGGCAACAATGGGGAAATCCGACAGTTCCGCGCAAAATCCATTGTAGAATCGGCAGTGATGCGTGATGCGTGAAATGATTTTTATCACGCGCCACTCGTCACTCGTCACGCCGGTTGGAGAAATTAGATGCCTAAATATCTACACGGACGCCCAATAATTCCAGGTCAAGCCAGCGGCAAAGCGCTGGTTTCCAATGAACCGCTCAGTTTTTGGGGCGGCTATGATTATCAAACCGGCACAATCATCGACCAGCGTCACCCCCTGGCCGGGCAGCAAGCTGCGGGCCGGATTTTGGCTGTGCCATTCACTCGCGGCTCAAGCACAACTACCGCCGTTTTGCTGGAAGCGGTCAAGGCCGGAACCGCTCCGGCGGCTATCGTAACCACCGCTCCCGACTCATTCTTTGCTTTGGCCTCTATTGTGGCCGATGAGATGTATGCTAAACCCATTCCGCTGGTTGTTCTCTCAAGCCAAGATTTTGCCTTACTGCAAACCGGGCAGGCGCTAAATATGCAGGAGGACGGGCGGATAGAGGTCAATTAATATTGACAAATCGCTTCAATATCACTACCCTATGTCCATAAACTGAGGTAAAAAATATGACCGATACAAAATACCGTTTTTACTTTCCTCTTCAAGTTAGCTTTGCCGATACAGACCTCCAGGGCCACGTCTTTTTTGGAACTTATTTCACCTTTTTCGACGAAGGTATGTCGGCCTATTTGCGTGAAATCGGCTTTCCCTGGCCAACGTTTCAGGAGATGGACCTGGATTTCTACTACGTAGATGCTCAGTGTCATTTTAAAGGACCAGCCTATTTTGAAGATTTGCTGCACGTCCACACCCGCATAAACCGGATTGGGAACACCAGTTTTACCCTGGAGTTTGCCATCTACAAAAAGGAAAGCGACCAATTAATCGCCACCGGGCACATCACCGGAGTCACTGTGGATGCAAAAACCAGCCAGCCGGTACGCGTACCTGATAGAATACGGCAGGCTGTAGCCAATTACGAAGGGAAGCTTTAAATAATAACACAAATATTTTTCAAGTTTTAATCAAAAAACATTCGCGACATTCGTAAATTCGAGCCACTCGTGATGAAAATCCTGTCCTCCATTAAAAGCGTCCGGTGGCAAGAAATCCAAAATCGTAAATCCAAAATCCAGAAAGGAATCCTTATGAACGCACTTCCTGATGGCTTAACAGTTATTGTCAAGCGCGATTGCTCGACATGCGTGCTGGTAGAGCCGGTGTTGGGCCAACTGGTCGCCAGAGAAATACCGCTTGCAGTCTATACCCAGGATGACCCGACCTTTCCCGGCAACATTCCAGATGTAGTGGACGATACCGGCCTGGAGGTATCGTATCATCTTAACATTGAGACTGTACCCACTCTCATCCGGGTGGAGCAAGGGCAAGAGGTTGGCCGCATTGTCGGCTGGAACCGTAAAGCGTGGCAAACATTTACCGGGCTGGATGGGCTGGGTGAAGGGTTGCCGGATTGGAGTCCCGGCTGCGGTTCACGCAGCGTAGAACCGGGCATTACCGAAGAACTGGCCCTTCGCTTTGGCGGCGCAAAACTGGCCGCCCGGCGAGTCGAACTGGCCCCCTTAGAAGACGAGCTTGAAGCCTGTTTTGAGCGCGGCTGGAGCGACGGCCTGCCGGTGGTCCCCCCCACCCAAGCGCGGGTATTGCGGATGCTCCAGGGAACAAGCCGCGCGCCGGATGACATAGTGGGCGTTATTCCCCCCAACCAGGCCGAGTGTACGGTTGAGAAAGTAGCCATCAACGCGGTTATGGCCGGCTGCAAACCCGAATATATGCCGGTTGTCCTGACCGCGGTTGAGGCTGCCTGCATTGACCAATTTTGTATGCACGGCATTCTGGCTACCACGTACTTCTCGGCCCCGGTGGTGATTGTGAACGGCCCCATTGCCAAAGCTGTCGGCATGAACTCCGGCGTTAATGCTCTGGGGCAAGGCAACCGGGCTAACGCCACTATTGGCCGCGCCTTGCAACTGGTTATCCGCAATGTTGGCGGGGGACGACCCGGTGAAGTTGACCGGGGTATGCTTGGCAACCCCGGCAAGTACACTTTCTGTTTTGCCGAGCGGGAAGAGGATTCGCCGTGGGAATCGCTCTCGGTTGAGCGGGGTTTTGCGCCGGGCGCGTCTACCGTCACCCTCTTTGCCGGGGATGGGGTTCAGGCCATAGCGGACCAGATTTCCCGCACACCGGAGTCGCTGGCCCGCTCCTTTGCCGCCTCGTTGCGCAGTGTTTGCCACACCAAAATAGCGATGGCGGCAGATGCGTTGCTGGTGGTATCGCCGGAGCATAGTCGCATTTTTCAGGAGGCCGGCTGGTCAAAAGCTCGGCTTTATGAAGAACTCAATAATCTGCTCCAATTGCCAAGCAGCGAAATAGT
>JAJRVO010000188.1 GCA_024277275.1 Chloroflexota bacterium | reverse complement strand
TCTTATAAAGAGTCAAACGGCTGTGAGTACTTTCAAGAAATGAACGGAGAATAAATAAAGGATCAGATGGTGTCAACTGAAGCATCGCATAAACTCCAACCAGAACCCCTGCGATGATCCACGGGGTCACAGTTCCAAACTGAAATGGCTGGTTTGGAGCACGGAGCAACACCCAAACTCCTATCGCCACGGCTAACCCAATCCAAGCCCCCCGTGATCGAGAAATGAGCAGGCCGCAAACTATGACAGCCACTACCATTCCCCAGCTCCACCGTTTATGACCATGCGCTTGTCGGCTTAATACTATCCCAAAAAAAAGCACACCTTCCAGAAAACCAGCTACGGCGTTACGATGAGGCACAAAGAACACACGAGGCAAAAGCGAGCTGACTTGTCCAATAAAGTAAAGTGAGAGAAGGCCGGCCACAATCACTAATCCCCCTCCAATTTGTTTGGACAAAGTGGAGTTGGCAATGGCGTAATAAAGGCTGATGCTGCCTAAGAGGGTCAATAGCATAGGCAAACTCACCCAAACATCATAAGATGCCCACAACCCCACAAACGCGCTGACCATAAACAGAATCAAATCGCCATCCAGAAATGTGCGCTGCACCGGCTTGTAAAAGGTAAACCAACGAGCACTCCAAGGTATTAGAGCCAAAAAGATTGCAACACCAACAACCACAGGGTTAAGCAGCTTTAACGACCCAACCGCAACCAAAGGAAGAGGCCAGATCAATTCCCGCATTGTAAGAACTGTTGATTGGTAGTTGCTGCGAAGCAAGGCATAAAACTTAATTACAATGTGTATTGACTTTGAAAATGTGGTCATCAATGATATTATCCGCTAATACAATCTTAAGCAGAACGGAACAGTTGTTATGAAACCACTAAAAGTGCTGTTTATTGCCCCTTACCTACCTTCTCTCATCCGGGTGCGCCCCTTTAATTTGATAAAATATTTAGCCCAACGGGGCCATCAAATCACGCTTCTGGCGTTAGAGCCTCCCGGAGAAGATATGAGCAGTCTTAATACGTTGCAAGGCTGGTGTCACCGTGTTGAAATGGTGCAATTGCCTGCCTGGCGAACGTTATGGAATACTTCACAGGCGCTTATTAGCAAAACCCCACTGCAAGCAGCCTATTCACGCTCACCGCAAATGGCCAAACTTATCCGCCAAACACAGGCTGAAACAACTTTTGATGTGGCCCATGTAGAGCATCTGCGTGGGGCTGAACTTAGCCAAGCAATAAAGGGCATCCCAACAGTGTTCGACTCGGTTGATTCTATTGCTCTGCTCTTTGAACGAGCGCTTCATTCCGGTCCAACCTGGAAAAGCCGTTTGCTGGCCCGGTTGGATTTGACAAGTACCCGTCATTACGAGAGTCGACTATTGGAGCGTTATCCACGGGTACTTGTCACCTCTCCTCAAGACAAGGATGCCTTAGCCAACCTCTCAAAAGTAAAGGATGCCAATCAGCGGTTGTTGGTGTTGCCCAATGGTGTTGACCTGGACTACTTCACCCCGCTGGATGTTCCCCGCGACCCGGCGACTCTCATTTTTACCGGCAAGATGAGCTATCACGCCAATGAGGCTGCCGCTCTGGACCTGGCTAATCAGGTAATGCCGCTTGTCTGGCAGGATAGGCCAGATGTTCGGCTCACTCTTGCAGGCAAAGACCCATCAGCTAGCTTATTGGCATTAACCTCTGACCCTCGCATCACTGTCACCGGCACAGTACCCGAATTGCCCCCTTACCTGGCCCAAGCCACAATAGCAGTATTACCCATACGCTACGGTGTGGGCATTCAAAACAAAGTTCTGGAAGCAATGGCAATGGCAACACCTGTTATTAGTACACCTCAAGCCACAACCGCCCTTAAGACCCAGGCTAAAGAAACTCTGCGAGTAGCAAACACACCCCAGGCAATGGCGCAAGAAGTGTTGACGTTGTTAAAGGATGAGACATTACGCCAACGTATTGGCCAGGCTGGTCGCCATTATGTTGAAACCCATCACAATTGGAGCGTGATAGCAGAGCAGCTAGAAACTATCTACAGAGAAGTGATTGCTTGACTCCTCCCCCGTTATTAACTGCTATATCCGTCCGGATGAGACAAATGCCAGTCCCACGCGCTCTGGATGATATCGCGCAAATTGGCGTATTTTGGCTGCCAGCCTAAGTCACGCCGGATTTTATCGCTGCCGGCAATAAGCGTTGCCGGGTCGCCGGGACGACGTACGGCAACTTCGGCGGGAATGGGATGACCCGTAACCTCGCGCGCCGTTTCAATGACCTCTTTTACGGTGAATCCCTGACCATTACCCAGATTATAAACCCGGCTACCTTTGTCAAGCGCGCGTAAGGCCAAAATATGGGCCTGGGCCAAATCAAGGATGTGGATGTAGTCGCGCACACAAGTACCATCACGGGTTGGGTAGTCGTCGCCAAAAATCATCACCTTCTCTCGTTGACCCAGAGCCACCTGCAGCACAATGGGAATAATGTGATACTCCGGGTGGTGATCCTCGCCTCGCTCTACAGAAGCGCCGGCGGCATTAAAGTAACGTAGAGCGGCGTAGCGAAAATTGTAAATCTGGTCAAGCCAGCAGAGCATACGTTCCAAAATGTACTTTGATTCGCCATAGGGGCTGCCCGGCACAATACGTTCTGCCTCATCAATGGGCATACGTTCCGGGTCATCAAAAAGATTGGCCGTTGAGGAAAGTATAAAACGACGAACGTTATGCCGGACGGCGCTTTGCAATAGATTTAAACCATTGGCAACATTTTCTCCAAGATAGAGAAAAGGGTTTTCCATAGACTCGCCAACCAGCGTATGAGAGGCAAAGTGCATCACCGCCTCAGGCCGGTACTCTGCAAAAACGGCGTTTACAGCAGCCCGGTTATTCAGGTCTCCTTCAATAAAAGTTGCATCAGGGTGAACCGCGTCTTTATGGCCTTGATAAAGATTGTCAAAGACAATAACAGACTCGTTGGCCTCAATTAATTGCTCTACAACAACGCTGCCAATGTAACCGGCTCCCCCGGTGACCAAGATTTTCATAGATATTTATCTCCTGTTATGTTAAGATTAAGTTGGAGCAATCTGCACCGGTTATTTTCACTTAATTCTCTTGCTTTTGCAAGTTTAAAGATTTTTCCTTCAAAGCTCTTGACACTTCGGCAATTTTGTCTAAAATCTCGAAACATAACGCGGCCAAGCTGCAAATAAACAATGAGTAAAGATTCTTGCGGACACCGCAAATCTTGTGGAGTAATACTATAAAGGAGTGTTCAATGCCTATCACCAAAGTAAAACCCGGCGAATAAATAAAGCTGCAACAGATTGACCCCGACGATACCGGCAATCTGACAGACAAAAAGAAAGCCTCCAAGCTACTGAAAAAAAACATTGAGCGTATGGCGGAGTTGCAAAATGTTCTTTATGCCCAGGGCAAACACGCATTGCTCATTGTGCTGCAAGCGATGGATGCCGGGGGTAAGGACGGCACAATCCGTAAAATTATGAGCGGGGTTAATCCACAGGGAATACAAGTCACCAGCTTTAAAAAACCAACCGAGGAAGAACTCTCGCATGACTTTTTGTGGCGTATTCACAAAGCCGTGCCGTCACGCGGTATGATTGGTATTTTCAATCGCTCTCATTACGAAGACGTGCTGGTTGTGCGAGTACATAACCTTGTGCCCAAGACGGTCTGGCAAACACGTTACCAGCACATCAACAACTTTGAGCGCCTGCTGGCCGACAGTGGAGTCACAATCCTAAAATTCTTTTTGTATATCTCAAAGGACGAACAAAAATAGCGGCTTCAGGCTCGGCTGGATCAACCGCATAAACGCTGGAAATTCAACCCCGGCGATTTGGGCGAACGCGCTCTGTGGAACGATTATGTGCAAGCCTTTGAAGCTATCTTCACCCAATGCAGTACCGATGCCGCTCCCTGGCATATTGTCCCCGCCAACAAAAAGTGGTATCGAAACTTGGTAATTTCCCAGACAATTGTAGAAACGCTAGAGAGATTAAACCTGAAGTATCCGGACCCGGTCGAGGATCTGGATAACATTGTGATTGAGTAAAAGCATACCTAGCGCCTATTGCCAATCTACCAATAGCGTGTTAACATTAACATAACCAATCACCAGGAGAGCAATATGCACCGCGATGAAGCCCTTGAAAAAATAGGCTGGCATCAATTAAAAAGTTTGAGTCGGGAAGAAGCAGCCGACTTAATCATCGAATTCTTCAATGAACCGCTTAAGCCCAGTCTGCGTGAAAAACTAAATATTACCGCCATTATGCAGTGGGAAACCCACGAGCCGCCTGACGACCTTAAACCGGGCAACCCAATTTATCGCCCCATTTTGCTTGAAAAAATGAAAAAACCCTTTAAAGGTGCCACCAACAAGTATCTGGCGGAGTATCTTAGTAGCAAACTTGGGCTTAATGTCGACAAAGTAGAAGGGGATTTGCCAAGCTGGCTGCCATGCCCGGCTTGCCAATACCACACCCTTGCAGTTGTGGGCGACTGGGATACTTGTCCCGTTTGTGGCTGGATCAGCGATCCGGTGCAAGAAGTGATGCACGATGACCCCACCGGCGCTAACGGTATCAGTTTAAATGAATCCCGCAAAAATTTTCAGTCTATTGGAGCCAT
The DNA here is from genome assembly GCA_024277275.1 of Chloroflexota bacterium. Taxonomy (GTDB): domain Bacteria; phylum Chloroflexota; class Anaerolineae; order 4572-78; family J111; genus JAJRVO01. Next base: position 262 of record JAJRVO010000188.1, on the reverse strand, counting down.
TACCCAGGAGAAACTGGCCGATCTCGATCCCGAAGAGAAAAAAAAGTACCCAAGAGCAACATAAGTTGTAACTATCCGGCAAAGCTCTGCCTCAAATGGCAAGTTGTAACGCAAAGATGCCCAGGGCTGTTCAGTTCTAAGGCGTGGCATAATTTTTTAAACCGCCAAGAGCGCAAAGGACGCAAAGAATTTATAAAAATCTTGGCGATCTTGGCGTCCTTGGCGGTAAAATCACCGGCGATTGGCGAGAACTGAACAGCCC
>JAJRVO010000187.1 GCA_024277275.1 Chloroflexota bacterium | reverse complement strand
TACAGGGCAGCTTTGGCCCATACGGCATCATTGTGATCGCTTTTACTTCTTGTGTCTTTCCTCCATAAAAATATTATCCAGTTCAAATAGTAGCTCTTCTGTACGGGCCAGGAGTTCCCACCCTTCGTCGTCATCGCTTTTTGGCCCGTAACGTCCCATTTCGCTTTGAGCCAGATAAGCCTCAATTTTGTCTACCAACGCTTTGGGCAAGCCTCGCTCCAGCAACCGATTTGCCAGGTCGGTCTGGGTTAACCCCTTGACGGAAACTTGTAAGGCATCGCCCAAGTAGATGTTTAGGGCTTGACTGACGACCTTGAAATTATCGTCATTTGCCGCCATTGCTGCCGCCAGGGCCGGGTGCGTTTTTTTGGCGGGCTGATGCAGCGTCTCTGGTTTTTCTTCAAGCGGCTGCTGTCGCTTGTGCCACATCCAAAAGGTTCCGGCTCCCACCGCGGCGGCCACGGGAATAGCGCAAATTGCCCACAAAAAAGCCAGGGCAAGGGGTACAACCACTCGCAAAGCCGAACCAAGTGAATCCGGTAAAACTTGATTTACCGCCCGGCCATCGAGTGAAGCAGGCGGATCAAATATGTTGACGGCCGAGGCCGGAGTGGCGGCAGGCAGCGCGGCAATAGCTGTGGCCGTGGCCGGGTTTGGCGTTGGGGCCGGAATTACTCGCCCGGCGAGTGACTTGGTACTAATGGTTCGATATTCGGAGGCGATGGGATCGAAATAAACCAGCTTTGTTGGGGGAATGGAGAAGTCGCCGAGACGATCGGAAATGATCATTCGCTCAAAAACGCGTGTGCCGGTCACTTGGCCCTCTTTCATATCTGTGGTCAAACTATCAAGCGAGTCGTAGGTGCGCCAGCCGTTTAAGCGCGGCCAGATTGGTTCAGGGAGAGCGTGAATGTTACCAATACCGCTTATGGCTACTTTAAGAGTAGAGGGTTGATTGATAACGGCCACCTGCGGGCTAAACCAGGCTTCAATTTGGTATTGTCCCACTGCCCCATTAAAACCAGGCGGCGCGTTAGTCGGTAACGATTTTACCCGCAGAACCACCGGCTCGGTATAAAACTCAACAGGTTCCTCAAAATAATTGCCGGGAAACGTTAACCTTGCCGGACCAATGACAGTGTTGCCGTCGGTTTTAGGGAAAAGGGCGGTCTGAAGCTCGGTGATTAAGTAAGTGCGGTCAGCAACATCAAGGTTGTACTCTCCAACCGGCAGGCCAATTGTATCCAGGCCGGTGAAGATAGGCATTTCATATTTAGGTTGGTTATAAAGATTAATGGCTTGATAAAACCGAAAGGTGTAGATTATTTGTTGGCCGATATAAGGGGTCGACAAATTTACCACCGACTCAACAAAAAAATCTTGCCCTTTTAGATTGGCCGGCGGCACAATGCTACTGGGAGTGACCGCATTGCCCGGCGACGGCAACGGCGCGGAACCCTGGCTAACCGCAAAAGATAGCGGCGCTGATTTAAAGGTTTGACCGTCAACCTCAACCGTAATAGGAGCGATTGTTATTGAGCCGGTACGGCGGGGTTGTAGTTCGTAGGTATAGACAACTTCGGTTTGGATTCTACCCTGCACCTCTCTTACGCTGGTGGCAATATCAAAGTTAATCACAGCCAGTCCCTCAAGTGGAGGCAAAATGGGCCGAAGTTGTTGGGGCGAGTCGTCATTGATGAGAGTGACAGTTAAGACGACCAGCTCGTCGGTGGAATAGTTGCTATGGTTGACCGTGGCCGTAATTGGCGAGGACTGACTACGGGCGTTTTGGGTTGAGGCAATGAAGATGAAGATAGAAGTGAGGATGAGCACAAGCCGAATAGAGCGGAGTTTGTAACTTTGGGGTTTTGAAGCTGGTTTTTTCAAAATATTCCCCTCAACTCTCTGGTACTGTACAATTATGAAGATATTGTAGCCGGCCCTCTACTTTTTTCAAACATTGCCCCACCCCAACCCGGTTTTCCCTCCAAACGGGTTACAAGTCGGCTTTCAGAGGGCGTAGACTCCAAAACCTAAAAATCCAAAATCCAAAATCCAAAATCACTCCACCCCAACCCGGTGAATCGACCACCACCAGCGGTCGGCGTTGCCTGTTTGCTCAATGCGAATGAAGCGGGTGGGTCGAGCCGTAAAAGACACATCCAGGGGGCCGGTGTTTTGGTCTTTGCGAGCCACCTCGACCCAGTTTTGCCCATCTTCTGAGAGACGAACAATATAGCCGCGTGGATAATCAAACGGCGATTTCTGGTTATCCAGAACCAGCCGTTTAATGGCGCGAGTGGTATTAAGATTAATCTCAAACCATTGGCCGGGGCGTTGAAGGGCGCGTGTACTCCAGCGCGTGTTGAGGTTGCCATCCAGCGCTTGCAGTACGTTGTCGGCCCCAACCAGCACATTGTTGTAGCTGGCTTTACCCGTCACCCTCGCCTCCGCCGATATGTGTACGGCGTGAATAGACCACCACCAGCGGTCGGAGCGGCCGGTTTGCTCAATGCGGATAAAGCGGGCTGCTCGTGGCGTGAACACGACATTTACCGGTTTATCATTTTTGGGATTCTCGGCTGCC
>JAJRVO010000186.1 GCA_024277275.1 Chloroflexota bacterium | reverse complement strand
TTAACGCGCCAGCCTGAGCCGGGGCCACAATCAGTTCGGTCGGCTCAACCACCACCGCGCCATCGGCTTTGTAGCCTCGCACCACGGTAGCCAACGTACCCACGCCGCCATCTTCCTCGCCGATGACGCTTTCAATCATCAATTTGCCGTTAAGCCGCACCCCGGCGTCAAGCAGCGCTTTGGCGGCAAAGATGGCGCAGCACAGGCCGCCCTTCATATCTAAAGCCCCGCGCCCGTAAACGCGCCCCTCGGCAATGGTTCCCTGCCAGGGCGGGTAGTTCCAATTGGCCTCATCACCGGCGGGCACCACGTCGACATGCCCATTAAAGATAAGGCTACGACCGCCGGCATCTTCCCCCAGAACCCCAACAACGCCTAAGCCATGCTCCCGTTCGACTTCGATGCTGAAGGCCGGATGTTGACGGAGTTGTTCAAAATCCAACTCCCAGATATCAACTGCCAGGCCGCACCGTGTCATCTGAGCGGCTACGTGTTCCTGAGCCGCCGTTTCTTGGCCGCTCAGGCTGCGTACCGCGACCAGTTCACATAGATACTGTAGCATACCGTCAATATCAATTGCGTCCAGAACGCGCTGTTCAATAGTTTGCATCGGTCACTCCCCTCGCAGAATGGGCCGGGTTAGGCAGGTTGCGCCGCCCTCGGCCTTGAGCGAGATTTCATTGCCCTTGTAGGTCAGCACTTCGCAGCCCGCCTCAGCCAGACGTTGTTGCGTGATGGGGTTGCCCTCTAGCATTACGCATTGGCCGGGAGCCAGGGCCAGCACATTTGGCCCCATCGTCTCAAATTCTTCCGGGGGGACTTCGATAAAACGAAAGCCCTGCTCTTGCAGATATTGCCAAAACGGCACGGAAAGCAACGACGGATAGACTACCGCCAGCTTGTGATCAACAATGCTAATGAGCGACAACAAGTGCAGGCAGGCTTGGGGGCCGGTGTAGTAGGGCAACTCCACAGGAATAACGGTCACCCCCTGCCCGGACAATGCCTCCTCTAACTGGCGCAACCCCTCGGCATTGGTGCGAAAACCCAGCCCCACCGCCAGAGTATCATGGTCAACCCACAACAAATCGCCGCCCTCGGCCAGAGCTTTGCCGTGCAGGGTATAGTGGATGGGTACGCCCATTGCCTCAAAGCAGCGCGCCATAGCCGCTTCTTCGCCCCGACGCAGGTCTTTGCCCATACTCAGCATAATGGCCCCCCGGTCAGTAACCAGGGCCGGGTCAAAGGCAAAAATGGCATCGGCGCGGTCGGGTTGGGCTTCATCATGATAGGCGACCTCGGCGCCGGCCTGACGCAAAAGAGCTACCAGCGCATCGTGTTCTTGTTGGGCAATTTCTAAATCAGGCTGCGCGGTGTAATTCCACCGGGTTGGGTCTGCCCCAGCAAAGGACTGGTCGGGCCGCTTGACCAACACCCGGCGCAAAGGCGCAATCATACTCTGGCTGCCATAATTTTTGTTCATCTATTTTGCTCCTATTTGTAAAGGGGAGAATTTAGGGAGGGTATTTTCCTTTCATCACGGCTGAATTTAGCAACAGCCCGGCAACGGCTGTAAACAAGGCAACTCCCCCCAGGATGGCGACCAACCTGCCCCAAGGAGCGCCTATCGATATTCTCTGTTGCACTATGGTGTAGGTCGTGTTAAGCCAGACCGCTACGCCGGCATATGTCAATATTTGGAGCAGAATCAGGCCCCACCGCTTTTTAATGAACAACAACAGTGGAACCAGCGTGCATGCAAGCGCTACTACCAGATTCCAATCTCGCAAAAAGTGAGCGCCCAGTAGTATCCAGGCAATTATCAGCAGAATTATTCTTACAATCAAGAGCTTCTCCTATTTTCGGCTTGCCTCAAATTGTCTCAATTGCGCCATCTGCGGCGGCATAATCTTTATAAAGGGGCGAGATTTTTTAATCAACTCAATGGCTTGCTCAAGGCTAAACCCCTGGCTGATAAAGTAAGCTGCGGCCATAGTTGGGGCGCGACCCACACCACCCGCGCAATGAATATAAACCCTTCCGCCCTCAGCCGTAACCTGGCGGATAAAAGCGATTCCCTGATTCAAATGGTCAACAGTGGGGGCGTCGTCATCAATGGTGGGCAGGTGGCAATAATGTTCCAGGGCCAACCCATAAGCGGCATCGTCAAATTCTATCCGCATGTTGACGTCGCCGGTAATGCCTTGTCGCTCTAAGCTGCGTTTACCTGCCCGGTTATATTGCGGACCAACGTAAATTTCTGGAGTGATCTGACTGAACTTAATCATGGGAATACCCGTAATCAAGGGAATTCCCCGGCCATAAAACCAAACCAATGTAACCCACGCTCCTTGAGTACGCAATCGCCATATTAATATGCGGCTTCCTTTTTTGATGAGGTTGAGTAGTTTTAGCACAAGTTCGCACCTTTGTAAAAGTAATGAGGAGTCCGAAGTGTACATTGGACTCCTCATTTGTCAAGAGATGAGGTTGTTTTGGTACGTCCCAAATTTTAGGCCAGACCAACCATGTATCTTCTCAAAAAAACTGGGGCATTGATCAACAATGGAAGACTGGAAGGTTGGTAGATTGGTAGAATTATCCAACCTTCCAGGACATCAGACATCCCAAATTATTGAAAAGTTACCAGACCGGCTATATCCAAAACTGCGGTAAATGTTCCCGGTAGGTTTCCAGGTAGTCGTCTAAAATTAGCTTGGCGACATCCATATCGGTGATGACAGGATCCAGCAGCAAACATTGCAGCGCGGCCTGACGGTCGCCGTTTACGGCTGCGTCTACGCACAACTGAGTCACAGTTATCTCTCGGCGGCACAACTCGGCGATGGGTTCCGGCAGCGCTCCGACGGCAACGCCTTGTACGCCGGCGCCCGTAACCACTCCTGGCATCTCAACAATGGCGCCCTCCGGTAGATTAGCTATGTACCCCTGATTGGGCAAATTGACGGCCAGATGCAGGTGTTTACCCGCTCCGGCAATGTTCTCGATGATTTCCAACGCGCCTTCGCTGTCTGTCTCTTGCAAGTGAGCGATGTCCATCTCTCCGGCCCCCATTCTGGCGATGTCAGCGTGGCTTTGCCCGCGCAGACCATCCCACAAGTCCCATTCGTACAGACTCAGGTCAAACTTCTCCCACGGTTTGGTAAGAGAATCACTAACCCAGGGCAAATACTCGCACAGATGCTCATCGCCGGGGATGGGCAGCAAGTCGAAGATTTCATATACCCACCGGGTCAATGGCTCAAAGGCGGAGTCCAGTGCCGCCCATTTCTCGGAAAAGCGAGGGTAAAGGTCTTCCCCGGTGCGTTTATCGTGAACGCTCAACATCCAGGTAAAATGATTAAGTCCGGCAGCCTGAATTTCAATCCGTTCTAACGCCTGGCGCGCTACCTGGCTGCGGGGCTGAGTGGTCGAGGGAGTAGCGTGCGTGTTGGTAAAGCCATCGGGTACTTCAATGCCCAACTCATCGGCCAGAGCCAAACCAACCATAGCATAACCAACATTAATCTGGTGACACAGCCCCACCACGCTAATGTTGCTGTAACGGGCCACGGCATCGCAGATACGGGCCATTGGGTTGGTAAAGTTAATCAGCCAGGCATTTGGACAAGCCTGCTCCATAGCCCGGACAATCTCCATCACCGGGCCAATGTTGCGAGCCGCGTGCGCAAAGCCGCCCGGCCCGCCATTTTCGGCGTAAGGCTGGCGCACGCCGTACTTCAACGGAATTTCAAAATCAGAGCGCCACAAGACTTCACGCGGCGGGACTTCAATGGACAACACCACAAACTCGGCCCCGTCCAAAGCCTCGGCGTGGTAAGTGTGGGCGGTAACAGTCATCTGCGCCTCCCACTCCCGGTTAAGTCGTTGAGCCAGCCGCTCAACCCGCGCCAGAGTCTCGGCATTTTTGTCGACCAGGGCCAAGTGACTGCCGCGCAGGCGCTCACTGCCCATTAACGCCCCCAGGGTATTCAGGCCAAAACTGGCGCTACCTGCGCCAATAACAACAATTTTGGTAGGTATCATTGCGCTTATTTACTCACTGACTACCAGCGGCGGGTCAAAAGCAGCCTGCGTAACCCAGTTGACCGTCGCTGCGGCAACGTTGCCCTGCTCATTCTCAGCCGTAAGGATATACAGGCCATAGGGAATCATCCGCAATGCAGTTTTTTTCGTGTCAGCATCCATAATTTTTTCTCCTGAGATGGTGTTGTTTTACCCACATAAGGAATATTTGTTTTTGGACTAAAAGAGGCTCAACCAAATTTAGTTGGGCCTCTTATTCCTACAATTCATTACTACCTTCCAAGTAATCTGTGGTGTTGTAACGTTTTAAGCTTTAGAGCCGGCAGCCTTGTCTATTGCATCGACAAGCCGGTTCAGGTCTGGAGGTTTTACAAAAAATTGATCGGCGCCGACCAACTTGGCCTGAGTGCGTTCTTTTTTGCTACTCCACGCTGAAATCACAAACACAGGAATTTGTTTGGTCTTTGGATTCTGTTTTATCTGCTCAATTGCGTTGTAACCATCCATCACCGGCATGCGCAGGTCCATCAGGACAACATCCGGCTTCCAACTCTGGGTCATTTCTACGCCTTCTTTGCCATTTTTAGCATAGGCAACATCGTAGCCTTTTAGCTCTAGCAGCCTGGCAATAGTATCTCTAATAACTGCCGCATCTTCAACATATAAAACGCGAGTGGCGCGACTCTTGGCAGGTTTGGGTTCTAATCTTTTCAATTTCTTGGGGCGTTGTTCTGACATTGGAATACCTCTAAGATTAATCTGCTACTTTCAATATTACCACAATTAAAAATATTGACAAGACCTGTTTTAGAGGAGTCATCATGAGGGTTTGCAGGCCACTGATAATGAAAATTAAGTTTAAAGCGTAACTTCTCAATAATCCGGAGCGGAGTGCAGATTGCAATCTGCATTCCCTTATTTCCCCCAAGTTATTGAGAAGATACTTTAAAGCTTGTAAACAAGTCGCTTGCTTTGCCAAACCGGGGTTTGGACTCCCGGTTACGGAGAAAATCTAATCATCAAACTCAACAACAAACACGCGATCAAACTGCATAATTTGAAAAAGGCGTTTTAGATGAGAGTTGGGGCTTTTTAGCACAATTTGGATATTTTGTTGAGAAAATTCCTTTTGCGCATTGAGCAAAAGTCTGAGACCGTGTGAGTCGAAACGTTCTGCAAGGGTTAAATCAATCAAAAGTTTTTTTGCTTTGGCCTCTACCAATTTCTTTAAAAGTGCAGCGCTGTCTTCAGCAAACCACATCAGACGATGAGTATCAGAATCAACAGTTCCAATTAATTTAAGTGTCCAGGTGCCATCATCGTTACGTATCAATTCTGTAGCCAGTTGCATCATGTTATTAACCAAATACCGCTAAAGATGTGAGATTAACCAATGGTGTGGGCCAAATACCCAAAATAACTGTAATAATTACCGCCACGGCCAGAGTAATTGTTACCGGACCGCTCAGGCTAATCGGTACAACCTCTTCGCCATCTTCGGTGGCAGCAGCGGGGCGCATATACATTTGCACCACCACCCCTAAATAGTAGAACGCAGAAATGGCGCTGTTAATCACGCCAACTACGGCTAACCAGCTCATATTGGCCTCAACCGCGGCCCGAAAAACGTAAAGTTTCCCCCAAAATCCAACAAAGGGCGGTAAGCCGGTTAAGGAAACCATAAACAGCAACATAGCAGCGGCCAATAGAGGCTTTCTCGCGGCCAAACCGGCATACTCCTCAATAGCCGAGCTAATTGCTACCCGATGCTCTAACACGGCCACAACGGCAAAAGCGCCAATATTCATGAAGGCATAGCCCATCAGGTAAAACAAAACGGCCTGCACGCCATCTATTGTACCCGGAACCACCCCCACCAAAATGTAACCGGCATGAGCAATACTAGAGAAAGCCAGCATACGCTTGATATCTTTTTGAGCCAGCGCGGCAATGTTACCGCCGGTCATAGTGACCACGGCCAAAGCCGCCACGGCAATCTGCCAATCCAGCGTAAAAGCCTGGCCAAAAGAGACCATCAACAACCGCACAAGCGCGGCAAAACCGGCGGCTTTTGCCCCCACAGACATAAAAGCCGTTACCGACGTGGGCGCGCCCTGGTACACATCGGGCGTCCACCATTGAAAGGGTACTGCCGCAATTTTAAAGGCAAAGCCAACCAGTAGCAAACTCAGGCCGACCAGGGCGATAGGGTCGGTCAGGTCGCCTCCGCCGGAGGTGAACCAGTTGCCAATAGCACTTAAATTGGTGGAGCCGGTTGCGCCGTAAACTAGAGCTACACCGTACAAGAAAAAGGCCGAAGCAAACGCTCCTAAGATGAAATACTTCATCCCAGCCTCGCCGGACCCCATCTTGCGGCGATTAAAGGCGGCTAACACATACAGGGCAATGGACATAATTTCCAGCCCCATAAAAACAACAATCAAATCGGTGGCAGCGCCCATTAGCATCATACCACCGGTAGAGAAGAGAAGCAAGGCGTAATATTCGCCGCGCTGCAAGGCTCTATCGCCAAGATAACTTAAAGAAATTAATATCGACAAGGCAGCAGTAACGATAAAAATGAGATTAAGCACCAAAGCATAGCCGTCGCTTATAGCCATTTCCTGAAACGCAGGCGCGGGCGACACGCCAAGCAACATCACGCTGGATATTGCGGCAACGGCCAGACCCAACAAACTCAGGTAGCCCAAAATTCGTTTGTCGTTGACAAACAACTCAAAAAACATCACCACAAACGCGGTAACAGTTACCGCCAAAAACGGGGTCAATGCTGCAATATTTAGAGTAGGAATTTCTATTGGCATAGATTCTCCGCAAGGAGATTAGACATTAGAGATTGGAGATTTTGCTGTCTGGTTACTAAACTTCGTTAAGTA
>JAJRVO010000185.1 GCA_024277275.1 Chloroflexota bacterium | reverse complement strand
GTTATTTTTGGTCACCTGGCCGGAGGATGGATCGGTTTGCTAACCATCACCCTTCCGGCTATTGCGCTTTTCTGGTTCGGATTGTATCACCTCTCGGCTTACACGCTCCCGCTGAATGACAAAAACCAACGCGGTTCAGCTTTTCGCTGCCTGGTGACCTTTACTATGGGTACCAACTACCCCTATTATTTTGTCGATAAGGACAGCCAACCGGAATTGCGAGTAGAGGGCAACTCCTTTCTCCAATTCTTTGCCGGACCGGGTATTGTATATACAGGCTGCGACCACGCCGCCTACATCAGCGACAGTGTGTTTAAAAATAGGGTGTTTAAGCCGGGCCTGAACTTCACCGGCATGTTTGATTCAGAACCCCGGATTGTTGACCTGCGTCCGCAACTCCGCGCATTTCCGGTAGAAGCAAAAACCAAAGATGGTATTCCCATTCAAGTAACTACTTTCATCCCATTCCGGCTTGATACAGGCGGTCAAGAAGTGGAACTGTTCCAATCTTTTCCCATTCGTGAAGAAGCTGTTCGCGCTGCCGTAACCGGCGGTTTGACTGAAAGAAAAGAAGACGATGAAGAGGAATCGGGCGTAAAAGAATGGGATGGTCAACTTGTACCTTTGATCGCGACCCCAATTGTGCAGGATGTCATCAGCCGCTACAACATTGATGAATTATGTGGCACAGGTCCACGGGAAGAGATTTCCGCCGAAGTGATTTCACGGGTGACAGAGACTTTGCGCTCGTGGGGCATTGAAGTTATCGGCGGAGGAATAAGCAACCTGATTCCACAAGATGAGGCTGTAATGGAAAGACGTCTCGAAAGCTGGCGAGCAAAATGGGAGTGGGAGATATTAAAAGATATGGATGGTGATAAGCGCAAGTATATACAAGACCTCGGTAGAGCCAATTCTGAAGTTACCTTTTTCAAACATTTGGTCAAGACAGCTAAAGAGGCCGTAGATAATGAAGATACCTCTTTGTTGGAACTCATCAGATCTTTCGGCAATGTCATCGGCGGGCCAGAAGGACGCCGGTATGACATGTGAAAACATACCCGGTTACCTTCACCTGTTCGCAGTGAGGCGGGTTTTCCAGTCTGCCTGACCATTAAAAGTCAGACTAAAAAGCCTATCCTCCACCTTGGATTACTGTTAGTTATCTTTAGCCATTCCTTATGTAATAAGACAGGAGGGTTTTAGTATGATCAATATAAGAGCAATTATCAGCTTTTGGGTCAAGATTTTGGGTTTTTTTGTTGTCTTTGTTTTCACGCCAATTTTCTTGCTGTCCATCCTGACCGAGTTAAACACCCAATCTGCGCCGGTGACAACCTGGCCTTTTTGGGCTGCTGTTGGCATCAATATGCTGCCCATCACCTTAACGGTCGTGATTGTCTTTTGGCTGGCAGCCCGTTTTATCCGAGACGTATATAGATTGAACAGCATATGGGAAGGGTTAGGATTTCTGATGCGCCATAGGTTTGGCAAACCAGGATTTCGCCCTTTTATAAAGATTGACCACGGTCAGATTCCCCCACACGCAGACAGCACGCTGATTAGTGCGGGAGGCCGGGGCAGCCTAATTGTTGGCAATGACAGCGCCGTTGTGCTGGAGCAAGGCGGGCGTCTTAGTGGGGTATTGGCTCCGGGTTTTCATATTCTTGACCCCTTTGAAAAGATTTACGACGTGGTTGATTTGCGCCCCAAGTGCTTTCCCCTGGAAGTGAAAGCGATGAGTAATGAGGGCATTTTGGTGACCTGGAAAGTTGAGGTGCGGTATCAAATTGCCAGCGGTTGGCGGCAACCAACCCCGGAAACGCCCTATCCTTCTTTAATAACCTCTGTTTTGCGCGCATCCACCAGCAAGTGGAGACGTGAACGCGAGGGGGGCAAGCTCAAGGATATTATGGATTGGGAAAAACTGGTGGTTATTTCTCGCACAGAGGGGACTTTACGCTCAATTGTAGCCCGGTATCCGTTGGATAAACTGATTGATCTGGACCCAGCCGGCAGGCAAACCATACGAGAGTCTATCCGGCAAGAGTTGCTGCAAACCCTTCCTGCAAGAGTGCATGAACTGGGGGCAAGGATTCTTGATGTTGAGTTGGGAAACCTTCAAGTAGAGGATGAAGTGACCCGGCAATGGATTAAAGCCTGGCAGGTTCGTTTAGCAAACTTAACGCCGGATGATTCTGATCAAAAAAAGGAAACTGTCAAAATTGTCAAGGCCCAGGCAGAGCCGCTCAGAGTCCTTAACCGCGAAATTAGCAAATTGGATTCTAACCAGACAATTCTTTCCATGATTTTGATGTATTTTTTCAACAGGATTGAGCGAGAACGGTCAGAAAATGGGTCAAAGATGCTGAACTACCCACCATATACCAGACCGTCTGCGCCGCCGCTGCCACCTGCTCCACCATTTGTCCAGCCGCAACCTGTTCTGTCCTCTGATAAGTCAGAATTTATTATGCGCCTGCCCATCATTGATGAAATTGCCGCCGGGAGAGAAAAATCTACTCTGGACGATGTAATGGGCTATATGCAACAAATTGGCGAAACAGAGTTTAGGATTGAAGGGCAAACAGAAGAACAGATTCTCAGCGCCACCTTATTAAGCGGAAGTAAAATTACGTTTCAAGGAGAATACAACTACTTTGCTATGCCAGTTTCGGGCGACAGTATGGACCAAGCCGGCATTTCTCCCGGAGATTATGTTATCCTGCGAAAAGCGACTCTTTTACCGACCACCCCAAATAATAGAGATATCGCGGCAGTTGTGATGCCAGACGACACTGACGACAATAAGGCCACACTTAAACGTATTTTTATCGAAACCGATAAAATCATGGTCGGCACAGAAAATAATGCTTTAGACGATATTGAGACTGAATTTTATGAGCAACGCCTTTTACTCAAAACTATAATCGTTTGTCCAGAAAGTTCAAACCCTGAGCATAAAGTTCGAACCTTTAAGCCACCAGAAATTTTACCAGGAGAAGACCCAAATCTTAGATTTGTAGGCATTGCTGTGGCTGTACTAAAAAAGACTGTTATGCATTAACACAAATATCCTGTTGATAGTGGGCCATATCCACCACAGAAGTATTTAGCCAACAAATGTGTAAAGCAAAACGCTGGAACCAAAGAGGTTCCAGCGTTTTGCTTTTTGAGTATTTCCAAGACCAATCCTTAACAATCTTATAATTTTTTATTTAAGACCATTCTCCTATAGTAAAATTGCCTAGCTTAAAGCATACTCAGGGTAAGCAGACACAATATAAATAAGGTTTTATCAAAATGATGCCGAGCGTTACCGAAATTCAAAGAGGCTTTCAAGTGGATGTGTTAAAAAACCGCATCTTAATTGCAGACCCTAACCCTGATGTTAGCAGAGCGTTACAACTATACTTTGAAGCCAATAATCACCAGGTTCAGATTGTAGAGTTAGCCGGCGATGTCCTTAAAATTGCCCGCCACTGGCAGCCGAATGCCATCCTCATTAGCACCGAACTGGCCGATAAAAATCCCTACCGGATTTGCCAAGAGATATTAGAAGACACCCTGACCGCCCATATTCCAATTATTATGCTGCTGCACCTGGACGAGCGTTGGGCGCGACTGGAAGCGCTGGAAGTAGGCGCGGATGATATTGTCACCAAACCCATTGATATAGAAGAGTTGCGGCTGCGTGTTGAAGCGGCCATTCGTCTCTCCACCCTGCGAGTTCAAGTTTAGGATTTAATTCTTTCCCGGCAATTTTTGCCGTTTTATAGACTACGAGTACTATACGGTCATCTGTAACAATACAGAGACCGTTTTTTATTTGGGGATTGAAGATTGGTAGCTGTAAATTTCTACTTTTAATTACCAATTACCAATTACCAATTACCAATTACCAATTACCAATTAC
>JAJRVO010000184.1 GCA_024277275.1 Chloroflexota bacterium | reverse complement strand
TAACATTTTTATGGGACACAGATGAACACAGATTTCACAGATTTTTGTTTAGTTTTTTACCATAATCTGTGTTTATCTGCGAAAATCTGTGTCCTATTCTCTGGCTTTCAGAATGTTACTTTGTGACCGTGCTGAGTATAAGCAGCCAATCGTATGGCGAGAATGGCTACCCCTGGACCAGGTTGGGCTACACTTACGATTGGGGAAATCCAATCAGCGAGGTTGGCTTAAGCGAGTTTATTATTGACGAAGGGGCTACCATTGAAATCAAGGGGGTGACAACAAACGAGGATTATTGTAAATAGACAATAGCTAAAACGATTTACGATTTACGATTTACGATTTACGATTTTGGATTTTGGATTTTGGATTTACGATTAAGATTACTCAAGCAAAACCCAATCGTAAATCGTCAACCAGAGGGTATCAAGTAAAATGAACAATGCGCTAACGCAGATAACGCCTATTATTAAAGCCGCTCTTGCCGAAGACATTGGCGATGGAGACGTAACAACCAATTGTACCATATCGCCTGACGACCGGCTTACCGGTCAATTTATTGCCAAAGCAAGCGGGATTATTGCCGGACTGGAAGTGGTTCAATTGACTTTCTCATTGCTGGATGAGCAAGTCGAGTTTATGCCCAATCTGGCTGACGGCCAGGCCGTGGCAACCGGCCAAGTGATTGCCACAGTAAGCGGGCCGGGGCGCGCCTTGCTTAGCGGTGAGAGAGTGGCCCTTAACTTTCTCCAGCGGATGTCGGGCATTGCCACCCTGACTCACCAATTTGTAGAGGCTGTGCAAGGAACCACGGCGGTTATTTTAGACACGCGCAAAACAGCCCCCGGCTTGCGGCCCCTGGACAAATGGGCCGTGCGCCTGGGTGGAGGCCAAAATCACCGCTTTGGGTTGTTCGACATGGCGCTCATTAAAGACAACCACATTTCCGCCGCCGGCGGCATCTCTGAGGCCGTAAGGCGCGTGAGAGCGGGAGACAAACAAAACCGGGCCATCGAGGTCGAGGTAAAATCCCTGGCAGAATTACAGGAGACGCTGGAGTTAGAGGTCGATAGGATATTGCTTGATAATATGAGTTTGGATGAGATGCGTCAGGCGGTAGCCCTGACCAGCGGCCGTATGCCGCTGGAGGCATCCGGTAACGTCACCGTTGACAACGTGGCAACTATTGCCGCTACCGGCGTCGATTTCATCTCGACCGGCCAGTTGACCCACTCGGTGCGAGCGTTAGATATTAGTCTTTTATTGAGAGAGAATTCGGTTATTCAACGTAACCGTCACAAAGGACGAACGACAAACGACGACGGACGAATAAAACAATAGTTAAGAGTTTTGTCGTTCGTCATTTGTCTCTCGTCCGGTTGAATAAAACGCTCCAAACAATTATCGAATCATCTCGTTGAATGTAAGTTAATCTATTTTGTGAGGTAAAAAATGTCCGTAGAAGAAACCTATCAACAAATGAAAGCCAAACTGGGCAATGTTGTGCCAGATTTTGAGCTGCAATACAAAGCCGAGTTGGCTTATGAAATCAACCAACTTAAAAAAGAGAAGAACGCCGTAATTTTGGGCCATAACTACATGGAGCCGGCCTTGTTCTACTCCATCCCCGATTTCACCGGCGACTCGCTGGGACTGAGTCGCCGGGCGGCAGAAACCGATAAAGACATTATTGTTTTTTGCGGGGTGAGGTGTATGGCCGAAACCGCCAAAATTCTCAGTCCTGAGAAAACGGTGCTGCTGCCGGCTAAAGTGGCCGGCTGCTCGCTGGCGGCCAGCATTACCGCAGAAGATGTGCGGCAACTGAAAGCGCAGTTCCCCGGCGTGCCGGTGGTTACTTACGTCAATACCTATGCCGATGTAAAAGCCGAGTGCGATATTTGTTGCACGTCCAGTAACGCTGCGGCAGTTGTAGAGTCGCTAAACGTCGACACGATAATTTTTATTCCCGATGAGTACCTGGCCAAAAACGTAGCCAGAGAAACCGGAAAACACATTATCTTCCCCACTGATACAAACGGCCAGACGGACACGGAGTTGGATTACCAGTTCATCGGCTGGCATGGTAAGTGCGAAGTTCACGAAAAATTTACTGTTGAGGATATTGTCAATGTCAGACGCCAATTTCCGGATGTGGCCGTTTTGGCCCACCCGGAGTGCAGTCCCGAGGTTGTTGAAGCCTCCGATTTTTCCGGCGGAACCACGTCGCTGGTAAAGTTTGTTGAGCAAACGGATAAACCCCATTACCTGCTGCTTACGGAATGTTCTATGGGCGACAATATTGTAGCGGCCAATCCCGATAAAGATATGCTGCGACTCTGTACCGTGCGCTGTCCTCATATGAATGAAATCACGCTGGAAGACACGCTTAACGCGCTAAAATATAATCAGTACGTGATAGAAGTCCCCGAAGACATTCGAGCCAAAGCCGTTCAATCCGTTGAGCGAATGATTGCCATTGGATAACAAATGACTGATTATCTTGAAACAGAAGTATTGATTATTGGCTGCGGCATTGCCGGCGGCACGGCCGCGCTGCAACTGGCCGATGCCGGCGTGCCGGTGATTGTAGTCACCCGCACTCAGGAACCCGAAGAGTCGAACACTTACTACGCCCAGGGGGGGATTATTTATCGCGGTGATGACGATTCGCCGGCATTGTTGGTTGAAGACCTCAACCGGGCGGGGGCCGGTCATTGTCATCCCACGGCCATCAACCTTTTGGCCGAGGAAGGGCCGCGGCTGGTTCGGGAGTTTTTAATAGAAAAAGTGGGGGTCGCTTTTGACCGCGCCGACAATGGGGAGCTGGAAAAAATCCGCGAGGGCAGCCACTCAAGTCCCCGCATTGTCCATGCCACGGATGCCACAGGTCGAGCTATTGAAGTGGCGTTGATAAAAACTTTGGTTGACCACCCCAACGTTACCCTGTTAACGGGTCATACAGCGGTAGACCTGCTCACACCGGCCCACCATGCCCGCAACCGGCTGGCTGTTTACGATCCGCACACCTGCGTGGGGGCTTATTTTTGGGATCAGGCCGGAGAGCGGGTAATTCGTTGTCTGGCTAAAAAAACCATCCTGGCCAGCGGAGGGCTGGGTCAGATTTTTCTGCGCTCCAGCAACCCGGTCGGCGCGCGCGGCGACGGTCTGGCAATGGCCTATCGAGCCGGGGCGCGGGCTATCAACTGTGAGTTTATCCAGTTTCACCCGACAACGTTTCATCACCAGCAAGCACCCCACTTTCTAATCTCTGAGGCCGTGCGAGGAGCCGGGGCGCGTTTGGTTGACGTTGATGGCGAACCCTTTATGCAAAATTACGACCCGGAATGGAAAGACCTGGCCCCTCGCGATGTTGTTTCTCGCAGCATACATCAGGAAATGCTGGCTAGAGACGTGAAAAATATGTACCTGGATCTGCGCTCGTACATTCCGTTCGAGCGTATTCGAGAACACTTTCCGAATATTTATCAAAGCTGCCTGCCCTACGGCATCGACATTACCCGCGATTTGGTGCCGGTGGTTCCCGCCGCGCACTATTTCTGCGGCGGCGTCTGGACCGACGAGTGGGGACGAACCACGGTAGAGCATCTTTACGCCGCAGGCGAAGTGGCCTGCACCGGGGTTCACGGCGCAAACCGGCTGGCAAGTTCGTCGCTTTTAGAGGGGCTAACATGGGGGTACCGGGCCGCGCAGCACATTCACGCTACGCTGGCTAACCTGCCATCGCCCCAAGCGGCAGACATCCCACCCTGGCAAGACACCGGCCAAGAAATACCGGACCCGGCTCTAATCACTCAGGACATGACCTCTATCAAGCATATTATGTGGAATTACGTGGGCCTGGTAAGAAGCACGCCCCGATTGGCGCGTGCCATTAGCGAACTGCGTCACCTGGAAGTTGAAATCGAACACTTCTATCGCACCACCCGCCTAACAGATGAACTGATTGGCCTGCGTAATGCGGTAAGAACGGCCACTATTGTTACTGCCGCTGCCTGGGAAAATAAAGAGAGCATAGGCTGCCATTACCGAATCTAAAGATAAAAGGGTATAATTCTTTTATGAGCGAATCAAAAAACAAGAAAAAATCCGTAACTCAATCTACCAATTCCGCCGCCTCTCCCACGGACGCCCCTACCGCCGAAGAAATTAGAGCCGAGGTGAGACGAGCCAAAAAGAAAAAGGGGATAGTAATTGTCAACACCGGCGACGGCAAAGGGAAAACCACCGCCGCCATAGGTTTAATGACCAGAGCCTGGGGACGCAATATGCGGATAGGGGTGTTGCAATTTATCAAAAACGAAAACGCTCGCTATGGCGAAATCAAGGCCAGCGAGCGCATGGGGGGTATCGACTGGATTTCTACGGGCGATGGGTTTACCTGGACCAGCAAAGACATGGACGAAACCGAAGCGAGAGCGCATTGCGGCTGGGAACTTGCCAAAGAGCGCATCGCCAGCGGCAAGTACGACCTGTTGATTATGGATGAGTTTACCTACGCCCTACACTACGGCTGGCTTGATACCGCCGAAGTGATAGCCTGGCTTAAAGCCAACAAGCCGGAGATGCTGCATTTAGTTATTACCGGCCGCAACGCTCCCGAGGCTCTGATTGAGTACGCCGACCTGGTTACAGAGATGCGCTTAATCAAGCATCCGTTCAGAGAGCAAGGCATTCGCGCCCAGGCCGGGGTTGAGTATTAAGGAGTTGAAAAAGAATAACTTCCCGCGCAAGAAAATTGAAAGCGGGTAATTAGTAATTGGTAATTCAATCGCTATTTACCAATTACTAATTACCAGTTCCATAAGCCTGCGGGATTTTATATTTTTATGAACCCTAAGCCAACGCGCTCTCGTAGCCCGAATCGATAACAAACAGGCAAGAAGATTTAATTGAGGCAGATACATCTTCAATAAATTTCAGGGGCGTGTCAACGTGCGTGGAGAGGCCAAAAATATTAATATCGGCCCGAGGGGCTATTTTCAAAGTGTCCAAAAAATTGCCGGATAATACATAAAAATCGGTCATTGAGGATAGCCGGGCCTGATCGCTTAGCTGCTCTAAGTAGCTATACAATCTTTCCACATCGTCCGGGTTCGACGTGGCCGTGACCAGATTTATTTTTCCCTCCCAGTTTAATTGAAGTTGCAGGGCCAGCAGCATAGCCAAATGCCAGTTTGGGCTTTTGTCGCGCAGCCAGAGATTTACGTCTTGTTGCATACCAAAGGCCATACGGGGATGCTGGCGCAAAATTACAACGCCCATTTTGTGTTTCAGGGTCAGGGATACTAATTGTGTCACTGTGTCGCCTTGCTTAACGGATAGGCTCAACTTTTGGCGCATCCGCTGTCTAAAAGAAGGGGTGTTGGTTTTTTCAAGGCCGCCCACGGTTAAAAACAGGGTATTGGGCCTAAAGGCGCCGCCCCGGAGCGTTTGAATCACCGATTGTGCCCCGCTTAAAAAATCATTACCCTCGATAACCGCAGAGTTGACCAAAACATTTTGCTCTTTGAGAGGCAGCAACAGGTCATTAAGGGCCTGTTCTTTTTGTTCGGCGTATTCCTCCGGGGTAATGGTGAAAGCAAAAATACTGCCTGAAGGGTAGGTAGCGTTTTTGATGAACAGCAGCGGCCCGGCCCACTCTTCCGGGTCTTCTACGGGGACTAAAAAATCGGGTTTCCAGGTAACGTGGTGGCGAGGAAATTTATCGGCCAGGTGAGAGGCTCGCTCGGCCAGGGCCAAGAACAACCCGCCTCGGATGTCGCCCTCGGCGGTTTCCAGTTCTCGATGAGTCAACCAGCTATAAATCACCACAATTGTTACCAGAGCTATTACGCTAAAGATGGGGTTAATCAGGAGCATAATAAAGATACAGCCCATTGCCCCGGCCAAAGGAACAAAACGAGGAATTTTAAAGGTAGGCCGAAAGCTGATAATGTTCATGCTCTGCTGAATAAAGACGACCAGATTTAAAGTGCCGTAGGTAATTAGAAAGAACATCGTAATCAGCGAGGCCAAAACATCCAGATTACCCATCACCAGGGCTGCCAGAATGGCTGCTCCGGTAAACAACGCTGCATTTTGAGGCTCGTTGGTTTTGGTTTTGACGGCCAGTGTTTGATGAAAGGGTACAATTTGCTGCGCGGCCATAGCCTGTAACATGCGCGGCGCGCCCAACATGCTGCCCAGAGCCGAGGATAAAGTGGCCCCCATAATTCCGGCCAGTACCGCCGGTCCCCAGAGCGCGTTATCGACCATAAACAGTTGGTTACTTCGCAACTCTTCCGGGCTGCCAATCCGGCTAACGGCGTAGGCTAATCCAATGTAGACAACCATTGTCACCAGGATGGCGCTAATGGTGCCTACGGGGATGGAACGACGGGGGTCTTTGAGGTCGCCGGACATATTGGCTCCGGCCATAATGCCGGTAACGGCCGGAAAGTAAATGGCAAAGACCTGCCAAAAACCGGCATCCTCAAAATCACCGATTAAAATCGGCTCCGGCACAGGAACTGCCCGCGTTAGTACAAACGACACCACCGATACACCCACAATAGCCATAATAAAATACTGGGTTCTAATAGCCAGTTGGGCGCTAACGGCAGACACAACCAGCAAGATAGCCCAGGCGACAACGGAAACAACCACGTAAGGATGGCCGGGGAAAACCCGAATCCAGGCTTCGGTGAAGCCAATAATGTACAGGGCCGCCGACAGGGTTTGGGCAATATAAAGCGGTATGCCAATGCTGCCTCCGGCTTCAAGACCCAGCGATTTAGAGATAATGGAGTAAGCCCCGCCGGCCCCAATTTTTATATTGGTGGTAAT
>JAJRVO010000183.1 GCA_024277275.1 Chloroflexota bacterium | reverse complement strand
GATTCGGTAATCATTTGAATCGTTTTATACTCAGCACGGTCACAAAGTAACATTCTGAAAGCCAGAGAATAGGACACAGATTTTCGCAGATAAACACAGATTATGGTAAAAAACTAAACAAAAATCTGTGAAATCTGTGTTTATCTGTGTCCCATAAAAATGTTACTTTATGGCCGTTGGCAGTATAGTCAACCGGACGAAAGACGATGGACGGACGACAAAAACCCGGTGTTATCGTTTCATTTATCTGCCGTCGTTCGTCATTCGTCCTTTTTAACGGTTACTTTGAATTACCGAATCATCTCATTTACTAATTACCAGCAAACTCCCCATACATTTGGTTGGGGCTGAGTACTTCAGGAAATTCAACGCGCATTGCTTGCCGTGCGGTGTAACATAAGTGACAAGCGTCTACGTATCCGGGTTTGTGATCAAGACCGTGCTGTTGCACCAGTTTGGCCGGACCTCCCTTTAACAACGATTCTACAACCGGGTGTGTTGTCGGGTCATAGTCCTGGACAATCTGCGTGAGCGAACGCTGGAACAGATTACCCATTACCAACCCCTGACATAAGTGCAGGTTGCCCAACGGGTCCAGATGAACGCGACCGGGATTGGCCAGGTCCTCGTAAGGGCAGGTAGTGAACGACTCCCAGGGCAGGCGTGGTAATCCTTCAATGAGCGCTTCGACGGCCCGGCCCCGATACATCACGTCGCCGCTGGTTACCGGCAGTCCCGGCTCAGAGTAGGCCGGGTCGCGGTAGCCGCTGGGCGGGTCAATGGAGATGGATCCGGTATCCAGGCCAAGCAACTCGGCGGCTGCCAGGCCGCGCTGAGATGAGGGCGTTTCCATCTCGCTGCCGTGGAAGAGGTCGCTTGACAGGGTAATGCTGTCCAGCCCGGCCTCGACCAGCGGTTGTAGCCACACCAGCGCGTCTTCCTGGGTGGTGGCCCAGTAGGCGTTACTGACAATGCCGGCCTGGAATCCCCAGGCTTTGGCCCGGGCTACGGCTTTAACCAGAATGGGGTGGTAAAGAAAAACCTCTCCCCCCTCAAAGTAGACTTCGCGGATGGTCCCCAATTCGTCAGCCTGGCGGTAAACGTCTTCCAGTTGGGCCAGAGTAAACACACCCGTTTGCCGGGGACTACCCCAGACAAAGCAGTGGTCACATTCATAGTTGCACTGGTAAGTTAGTAGAATATGCAGACCGGTTAAGCTCATAGTGTGCCCGCTTTCCAGTTACGTTCCAGCCCCTAAAGGTTGTGCAAACAAGTTTGCCAAAACCTTTAGGGGCTTCACTGAAATTGATTACTGACTACCGATTATTCAACCCTTGCAGCACCTCGGCTACCGACGGGAACTTCTCAACATCCGTGTGTGGCAGGAACAGGGCCGAAGTAAATTGATCGTAAAAAGAATTGTCAGCCGATAGCTCCAGATAGGTCATTGTGTCGGCTGCGTCGGTTATGTTCTGGCGATACTCGCGATTTAGCAGGGCCAGCAACGCTCCTTGCAAAGACGTGTTGCCCAGAAAGTGAAACTTTTCCCAGGGTAGATCGGGCAACAGCCCAATCTGAACGGCTTTTTCTATGTTGATGTATTGGCCAAAAGAGCCTCCGATGAGCATCCGTTCGACCATCTCTAACTCAATACCTACACCTTGAGCCAGCACGGTAAAACCGGCGTAGATTGCGCCTTTGGCCCGCATCAAGTTGTCGATATCTACCTTAGTGATAACGATGTCATTGCCATGTTCGGTTTCATCCGCCCAGGCAATAACATATTCAGGCCCGTGATCGCCCCGACGGACGCGAGAGGACCCCAGACTAAAGTTCAGGTTGCCCCCTTTGTCTACCACTCCGGTGATAAACATCTCTGCCAGTAGCGAGATAAGCCCCGACCCGCAAATACCGCGTGGCGGCGTTGGCAAGCCCTGGACATCGAGCTTGGGTTTGGGGATGACCCGGTACGAAGGTTCGTAAGTCTCGTTGTTTATCCAAACCTCTTCGATTGCGCCGATGGTGGCTCGCATACCGTCAGACACTCCGGCCCCTTCAAAGGCCGGACCGGCCGAGCAAGCGCAACTGATTAGCCAACTGCAATCGCCCAGCACCATTTCGCCATTGGTGCCGACATCGAGAAAAAGAGTTAACTCCTCGCTGTCGCACATCTGCGACCCGATGACCCCGGACGGGATATCGGCTCCCACGTAGCTGGCTATGCCGGGCAAGCAGTCCACGCCGGCCTGGGGATGAATGTTTATCCCCAGTTCGCTGGCCCGTACCGGAGGCGGGTGGTTGATGGCGGTCACAAATGGCTCCAGCCGGATTGAATTGGGAGGCAGGCCCAAAAGCAGGTGAATCATAGTGCTGTTCCCGGCAATGGTCATCTTGTATATTTCTGCCGGTTCGATTTTGGCCCGACCAGTTGCCCGTTTAACCAGCTCATTGATGGTATCGATGACTATGGACTGCAACTCTCCCAAGCCATTATTTTTGCCGGCATAGATGATGCGCGAGATAACGTCCTCGCCCCGTTTAATCTGGCCGTTGTATTCGGCGGCTTTGGTGAAGACTTCACCCGTTTGGAGATTAACCAGATACAGGCTAACGGTAGTGGTGCCGATATCTACAGCGGCGCCCCATAACCTGCACCTTTCTTCCCCTGTCGGGGGAAAGCACTCGCCGGGCTGCAACTCTATCAGGCGAGGCGGTCCTTCCGGGCGTTCCCAGGTATCCATTTCGACAACGGCAGTAACGTTCCAGTCGAGTTCGCGCAATGTTGTTCCCAAGCTGCGTAAGGTGGAGAGGTCGGCGGTGAGGTTGGATACGCTATGGATAGTTGTCATCGCTCGTTTAACCCGAGACCAGTCATCGGTCTGGTCGCCCATATTAGGCGGGTCTATTTCAAGCGCAAACAGGCGAATTGATTGGTGTTCGACCGGGTTGTAGGTGAAAGGCAGCGTGACTTTTGTGGCCGTTTTGTCCGTCACCAACAACCGCTCTATCTTCTCTTGCGGCGGGATAGTGATGGTGGCATCGCCCTCAACAACCGTCTGGCAGGCCAGCACGTAGCCGGCTTCCATATCTTTCTGGTTTAAGCGTAGTGTCGAGCGTCTACGCAGACCCGCCGCTCCGTTGTGTCCCATCACGGCGCAACGACCACAGCGCCCTTGCCCGCCACAAGGCATATTCAACTCCAGCCCCGCCTGACGCGCCACATCAGAGAGTAACGCGCCGGTAGGGGCTTGAGCAGTCTCGCCGGATGGCTCAAAGCGCAAGGCGTGCTGATTTTGGATTTTGGACCCTTCGGTTTTACTCAGGACAGGTTTTGGATTTTGGATTTTAATTCCTTCTTCCATTTTCCAGACTCTTTCGATTTTAGATTTACGATTTTGGGTTTTTTTCTCGTTCCCAAACCGGAGTTTGGGAACAAGGTTAATCCGCAATCTAAAATCCAAAATCGAAAATCGACCTATCCCCACTGTGTTTTGAGGAAGTTGGGCAGGTCTACTGCTTCACGCGGGCCGACGTTGATTTCCCAACCCGGAAGTTCTTCTTCCAACTCGCCCATCAAAACAGCCACGTGGCCGGGAATGACGATGCGTTTATGATCCAATTTACCCTCAAGCTCATTGCCTTTTACGCCTTTGGCAATCCGCTCGGCGTCAAACTTACCGGCGGCCCAGGCGGTCAACACGCTCATGCCTTCGGCGTCGGCTACCAGTAGCCAGCCGGGTATACCGCTGCTTTCGACCTCGTTAGCGACGGCAAAGTAGGTGATGGAGAAGTTGGTGGTGACCATAAGCGGGTCGTTGGGGGTGGGGTTGTTGATTTCGTAGACGCCGGGTTGCACCTGGATGGGTTTTTGCGGGTCGGTGAAGATGTTGGCCCGCATTACCAGCAGCGGATAAACGGTGCCGGGGCTGAAACTATCAAGAACAACAAAACCGGCATATTTAGCAATGTGCTGACCGGCCAGTGAGGCGTCATCGCCGGCAAAGCCAATAAAGGGATAGCCCACTTTACGCTCGTTCTTTTTGATAGCCAGTCGTCGCAGTTGGGTAAAGACGGTCAAACTGCTGCCGTAATCGCGCGCGCCGGGGTCAAGCACAATATCTTCTACGCCGGCGCCTTTGACTTGCTCGGCCAGCGCGGCCAGGGCAGCTACATCGCCGTCGTCTGCGCGTACAGCCAGGGGGACTTTGTATTCGGCGGCCAGTTTGGCCATTGCTTCCCAGTTGTCGGCGGTGGCGGCCCAGAGCAGCGGGCGAGTTCCCTCGGCTGCCTTTAGACCGGCTTCAGCCGTGTCCGGGTCTTCAGTCAACAGAATCAGGGGGAAGGATGTTGCGGCTTTTACCGCCGCAACGGTGGCCGCAAAGTCGCCGCCGGCGGCTTCAACGGCAATACCGTTTAGCGTAAGGTCCATACCTACATAATCCACCGAGTATGCGTCAACGGCTTTAGCCACGTCGGCGGCATCGGCCTGGGTGTCTTTTACCCGTACAAAAATACCCGGCTGGTTGAAGAAGGTTTTCTCGTGTCTAAAGAGGACGGTTTCGTTACCCACTTCCAGCTTACGCTCAGTGCCGGTGACGGTAATGAGCCGGACAGGCGGCGCGGCTGAAGCTTCCAGTTGAGATTTTGATTCGTCTTCGACGTAGGGGCATTGGGCCAGTTCAGCCTGTTTTTGGGCAAGCTTCATAGCAAAAGCCAGACAGGTGGGATAGCCACACTCCTTGCAGTTGCCGTGCTTTTTAACTTCTGCATTCTTGCTGCTGGCAGGAAGAAGTTTGTAAATTTGAATGCCAGAAAGAGACATAGTTTTTACCTCCAGTAATTGGTTACTGATTAAATTCTATTAGTTTTTTGTTTTAGGAGATTGGTTGTTGGTTATTAGTGATTGGTTATTAGTAATTGGTCATTAGTAATTGGTTATTAGTAATTGGTTATTAGTAATTGGTTATTAGTAATTGGTTATTAGTAATTGGTTATTAGTAATTGGTTATTAGTAATTGGTTATTAGTAATTGGTTATTAGTAATTGGTTATTAGTTACTGGTTGATACTTACAATTACCAATTACTATTTACTATTTACTATTTACCAATTACTATTTACTATTTACTATTTACTATTTACTATTTACTATTTACTATTTACTATTTACTATTTACCAACCCCCCCTCATCTACTTAGCCAGGGCGTCAATCATAGCCCGAACTCGTTTGACCGACTCAGGGT
>JAJRVO010000182.1 GCA_024277275.1 Chloroflexota bacterium | reverse complement strand
CCGCCGGTTCCTGGTCGGCAGTGTTGGCCCGCAAATTAGGGCTAAGGTTGTCCATCCAGGCGGCCAAAGGCTACAGCATTACCGTCAAATCCCCCCCAACTTGTCCCCAACTGCCGCTCTCTCTGGGAGAAGACAAGGTAGCCATTACGCCGATGGGCGACAGGCTGCGTTTCAGCAGCACGTTGGAGTTGGCCGGTTTCGACATGTCAATCAACCAGCGACGGGTAGCGGCCACTCGCCGCGCAGTCGGCAACTATTTGGCCGGTATGGAAAAGCTTGAGCTTATTGAAATTTGGCGCGGCCTGCGCCCCGCCACGCCCGACAGCTTGCCCATCATCGGGCGCAGCAAATCGCTTAAAAATCTAATCGTTGCTGCCGGACACGGCATGCTCGGTATGGCCCACGGCCCGCTCACCGGCAAGTTGGTATCGCAACTTGTTGCCGGGAAGTCGCCAGGCATTGATTTGACGCCGTTTCGGGTGGAGCGATTTACTTAAAAATATCATTTGTCCCTGGTCTTTGGTCATTTGCAAAGGACAAGTGGCGAATGACGAATGACTCGTCGCAAAGATACGGAGCAATTTTATGAAAATAACAGCAGTCAAAATATACCTTATTGAAATAGGAGGCCGTCGCCCGGTGGTGGCGCAAATCCTGACCGACGAGGGCATTAGCGGCGTTGGGGATGCAGCCATTGCCTACGGCGCGGGAGCCACAGCCGCCGCCGGGATGATCAAAGACCTGGCCGAGAGTTTTGTACTGGGTCAAGACCCCTTTCGCATCGAGGCCATCTGGAGCGAGATGTACGACCACACCTTTTGGGCCAAGGGGGGCGGCCCCATCATCTTTGCCGGTATCAGCGCCATTGAGCAGGCGTTGTGGGACATCAAAGGCAAAGCCCTGGACGTACCGGTCTACGAGATGCTGGGCGGCAAATTTAGAGACAAGGCCAGGGTGTACGCCAACGGCTGGTCGTTTCGATGCTCTACGCCGGACGAATATGCCCGCGAAGCGGAACGGGTGGTCAAGGACGGCTACAACGCCCTCAAGCTCTATCCGCTGGCCTCGCCGGAGACCATCGGCCCGCACGGTCTCATAAAGCACGTATCGCTGCGGGCCATCGACCGGGCCGCCGAGAACCTGACCGTCGCCAGGGTTAAAGCCGTCCGTGAGGCCGTGGGGCCGGACATTGACGTTCTGGTCGATATGAGCGCAGAGTTAACCACCGACGCCATCATTCGCCTCGGCCAACGGCTGGAGGAGTTTGACCTCTTTTTCTTCGAGGAGCCGGTTGACCCGTTTGATGTGGAAGCGTTAAAGAAGGTGTCTGAACACGTTAATATGCCCATTGCCGTGGGAGAACGGCTGTACACCCGCTACGGTTTTCGCCGGGTTATGGAGCAGCACGCGGCAGACATCCTCCAGCCGGACATCGGCAACACGGGCGGGATTATGGAAACCAAAAAGATTGCCGCAATGGCTGAGGTGTACAATATGCGCATCCAGCCGCACGTTTGCGCCAGCCCGGTCTCCACTGCCGCCGCGCTGCAACTGGCCGCCTGTATTCCCAACTTTATCATTTTGGAGATCTATCCCTACCGCATCCCGGAACATTTTCAGGTTGTCGACCACGCCCCGGAGTGGGACATGAAAGAAAGCTACCTGCCTATCTCCAACCGGCCCGGTCTGGGCGTGGAGTTGGTGGAGGAGCGGGTCAGGCCCTTTTTGAGGGCTGAATGTAAGACATAACGCGGCAAGCCGCAAATGAACAATGAACAATGAACAATGAACAATGAGCAATGAGCAAAGATTTTCGTGAGCAGCGCAAATCTTATGGGGTAATACTATAACTTTTTATAACTACCTAATGAAATCTGTAAAAAGTCAAGGCTGAGGCTAAGGCCAAGAATTTTTACCTTAGCCTCAGCCTTAGAATGCGTTTCTTAAAGACCGCAGAGGTTTTTTGCGAGACATTTTTAAGCGGATTTGCCCCGGTTATGAACCTGACCTACAGTTAAAATCGGCTTCAGAAACCTCTGCGGTCTGGTCTACACAATTTAAGAAACACCTTCTTAGCCTCGAAGTTTCTTGGTAGTTCTTATTTTAGCTGAGAGGAAACATATGTCTGACAAAGTTGAAGTGCTGTGGCTAAGCCAGGAAGAAGTCATCGCCGCCGGCGGGTTGGATATGACGACTGTGGTAGACACGGTTGAAGATGTTTTTGGGCTGTTTGGCCGGGGCGACTACGCCCTGCCGGTAAAGGTGTCGATGAACTGGGATTGGGATGAACCGCCGCCGGGAGAGCAAAAAAACCATCTAAATATTATGCCGGGTTATGTTGGCGGCCAGCTTAATACGGCCGGCTTCAAGGCCATTGCCAGCTTTCCCCGCAATCCATTTAAGCACAATCTACCACGCGCCTCCGCACTCATCGTCCTAAATGACACAGAGTTAGGGCTGCCCCTGGCGGTGATGGACGGCACGCTCATCAGCACGATGCGAACCGGTGCTGTGACCGGAGTCGGGGCAAAATATTTGGCGCGAGAGGATGTAACCAGAGTGGGACTGATAGGCGCCGGGGTGCAGAGTCGCACCCAATTGATGGCCTTAAAGGTCACACGGCCCGGCCTCCAACAGGCTGCTATTTTCGACATCCGCCGCGACCGGGCCGAGGCTTTTGCAGCCGAGATGAGCGACCGGCTTAATATGGATATCCAGATTGCCGACAACGCCGAAGCAGTAGCCCGGCAGGCCGAGATTTTGGTCACGGCCACCACCAACATCACCGACCCCATCATCCGTGACGGCTGGCTGGCCCCCGGCAGTTTTTACGCCCACGTTTCGGGTTACGAGTGCGAATACGACGTTATTCACCATGCCGACAAGGTGCTGGTGGATGATTGGGAACTGGTCAAAGCCCGCATGTACTCGACGGTGGCCCTGATGTGGCGCGACGGCGAGTTTGCCGATGATGATTTTTACGCCGAATTTGGGGAAGTTGTCAGCGGCCAAAAACCAGGCCGCGAGAACGACCAGGAGAAAATCATCTTCAGCCCCATTGGCCTGGCCTTGCACGATGTAGCCGTAGCCCATCGAGTTTATGAGACGGCCAAAACCAAAGGCTTGGGGCAAAAAGTAACTCTGTGGGATAATCCTTTGTGGATGTAATCAGGCGCCCTGTTTTTACCAATTCTTCCGCCAGTTAGCCACTATAATTGACTTGTCAACCGTGACCTCAATTTCAATAGCCTCCGACAGTTTAGCCAAAACGGTCTTGCCGTCTTCAGTGTAAACAACGGTCAGCAGCCACTTACAAGGAATCGGTTTGCGGTCTACGGTGATATCATAAAAGCCGGGGGGATCATCGGCGCTGTCATTGGAGTTAAAACTGCCAACCGGCCCGGAAGGATTGGAGATGATCTGGTAAGTTCCACACTCAACCAGAATCGTC
Source organism: Chloroflexota bacterium (assembly GCA_024277275.1). Classification (GTDB taxonomy): domain Bacteria; phylum Chloroflexota; class Anaerolineae; order 4572-78; family J111; genus JAJRVO01. Next base: position 2,896 of record JAJRVO010000182.1, on the reverse strand, counting down.
ACCCCATGAACCGGATTGCCGTTGACATCCATTAATTTTACGTTAATTCAAGCATTGTGGCAATGTAACTTGACAGTAATCTGAAATCGTGGTACTGTCTAAATTGTTGTTAGCAGTTGTTCTAGTCTAGAGTAGGACCTTGATCTGAAATTGATTTTGAACCTCTAGCATAACCCAATTAATTCTATAGAAAGGAGGTTTTTAAATCATGGCAGATCGTGTGATTGGCACTGTTAAGTGGTTTAATTCAACCAAGGGCTTTGGTTTTATTGAGCGCGATGGCGGCAAAGATGTTTTTGTTCACTACAGTGCAATTAACAGCACAGGATATCGCTCTCTGGAAGAAGGACAGCGCGTAGAGTTTACCGTTGTTGAAGGGCAAAAAGGTCCTCAAGCCCAAGACGTTAGTTTAGCGTAGAAAAATAAAAAAAGTGCGTTGTCGCCTCTTAACGCACTTTTTTGTTTTTAAATTAGAAAAAACATCTTCTTTATAACTTGGGGTAAACAGATTGCATTCTGCACTCTGCACTCCATATTCCAAATTATTGAGATAGCACTTAAAAATACCCAAATTTACTACCCGCCATTCCCCAGGCAACAAGTCCACTACAAAACGTGGGCTTGTTTTTAGATACATACTTATCCGGAAGGTAATCGAGATGCCCGAAAATGCAAAAAAAAAGTGTGCCATCTGTGGCGAAGAAATTAATGCTATCGCTGTAAAGTGCATTCACTGTGGCGAGTTTCTTGAGGGACACACCGGCTGGTCGTTATCTAACTGGTTTGGGTTAAAACACAAGTCGCTATGGGATGTAATGAGCCTGCTCTTCATCCCGATTATTTTACTTGGGATGGGATATTTTTTAGACAGATTTGAAACTGATCGTCAGGCAAGCATAAAAACTGCTGAGGCCAGTACATCGACCAGTATTGCCAAAGCTGCTAACGCCACACAGGCGGCTGAAGCCACCGTAAATGCGGCCAAAACCGGCGAAGCCATCCGCGATGCCAAGGCCACAGAAGCTATACGCGCAACTGAAGCCGCCGAAGCCATCCGTGTGACGGAAGCCTCAGCCACTGCCGCAGCCATACGCACGGCTGAAGCGTTGGCTACCGGTGATGCTGTAAACGCTCAAGCAGCCATTGCTGCCGCTCAGGCTGAAGGCATAGCCATTGCCGAAGCTCAAGATAAGGCCACTGCTGAAGCAAAAAGCGCTGAAGCTACCATAAATGCGGCTAAAACCGCCGAAGCCATACGCGACGCTCAAGTTTTGGCGACAGCAAAAGCGGCTGAAGTTATCCGCGCAACCCAAGCTGCTGAAGCTATACGTGCCGCCGAAGCCACTGCTACGGCTGAAGCCAAATTTGCGGCTGAAGCCGTGGCTACCATCGATGCTATAAATTCTCAAGCCACCATTGCAGCGGCTCAAGCTGCTGAAAAAGCAACGGCTGAAGCTATGGCCACGGCTGAAGCCAATAACGTTGAAGCCACCAAAAATGCGGCTCTAGCTGCCGAGCAGTTGGCCACTGCCGAAGCCGCGTCCACTGCTCAAGCTGTAAACGCCACCGCAACAGCTAAAGCCTGTTCTTATAAAGGAACGGTTAAAGACCCCTGGGAAAGATACAAGGAACGGCTGGGCTGTCCTAAAGAAACACAATACCCGCCTTATGCCTGGCAACCTTTTGAAAATGGGCTTGTGTTTTGGTCGGGGGCGCTTGAGAGGCTGGTAATAGCCAACAATGATGGCAGTTGGCGTAGTGTTGGCGAGTCGCAGATACCAGACCCCAATTGTCCAGAAGAGTACCCGCTCCTTAAAGGCGCTATCCGCCGGTTATGGTGTCCTCCATTTAATGCGGGCCAAAATTTAAGGTTCCCCCTAGAGGCCGAAAAAGGCGATGGCATTGCCTTTCAAGATTTCGACAACGGGTTTATCTGGCGTGATGAGGCAAATAAAGTTGACTACATCTTTTTTAGCCAAAATGAGCCTTATACTCGCGAGGAGTATTAGAGACGATTTCTGTAGATGTGTAAGGGAGTTCCGAAATTTAAATCATCCTACAATTTGTTGCTAATTCGCCGTGATGCGTGACAAGGCAGTTTTATCACGTATCACGCATCACGGATTTTGGGATGATTATTTTTTCAAAACTACTTTACCCAGGAGGGCAGGCCGTTGTCAAAGTTATAATAAAACGTTTGTTGCGGCAAACGGAAATCAATGACATCTTTAGCGACCGAGTCCGGCGCTTCATTCTGGATTAAAACCCGGGCAATAAAGTCTGCCAAAGTTTCCATATCTGCCTCACGCATCCCCAAACGAGTCACTTCAATGGTACCGATACGAAGACCGCTGGGGCGGTCCCAATCCTCAGGGCCGTCACTCGGTATCAGGTTTTTATTGGTGATAATATTGGCCTCGGCCAGACGATGCGCCACTTCCAGCCCGCCGCCAAACTGTTTAACATTGGCAATAACCTGATGCGTTTGGCTGTACCCCCTGTGAGCGCACAACATGGGGATACCACGCTCCTCAAGCGCCCTGCCAAACGCCTGCGAATTTTTGACGATTTGGGCCATGTACATCTGGCCGTACTCAATCATCTCCGCCGCCGATACGGCCAAAGCCGCCACGCGGTTGACCTGATGAGTGGCGACCAGCACCGGGAAAATCGCTTCGGTCAGCGACTCGGTTAATTCGGGGTCGTTCCACATCAACATGCCGCTCTGAGGGCCGCTAAATGTTTTACCCGCCGACCCGGTTAACGCCGCTGCCCCTTCATCCAACGGGTCCTGAAACTGCCCCCCGGCAATCAACCCGGCCTGATGAGCGCCGTCATAAATAAACTGCCCACCCCACTCAGCGATGATATTGCTCATCTCGCGTACCGGCAGGGG
>JAJRVO010000181.1 GCA_024277275.1 Chloroflexota bacterium | reverse complement strand
TAACATTTTTATGGGACACAGATGAACACAGATTTCACAGATTTTTGTTTAGTTTTTTACCATAATCTGTGTTTATCTGCGAAAATCTGTGTCCTATTCTCTGGCTTTCAGAATGTTACTTTGTGACCGTGCTGAGTATACGTCCACAAAATTCTACACAGGTACAAGTCAATGCAGACAAAAATAAAACGTGTTCAACTGTTTGTCACCTGCCTGGTTGACAACTTCTTCCCCGATGTTGGTTTTGCCGTGGTCGAGATTTTAGAGGAGTTGGGCCTGACTGTCGAGTTCCCTCAGGCGCAAACCTGCTGCGGCCAACCGGCCTTCAACGCCGGATTCTGGGACGACGCCCGGGAGATGGCCCGCCACACCGTTGATGTTCTCTCCCAAAGCGAGGCCCCCATCGTCATTCCCTCCGGCTCCTGCGCCGATATGATGATCCACCGTTACCCGGAACTTTTGGCCGATGATCCCGCCTACGCCTCCAAAGCCAAAGCCGTGGCCGGGCGCACCTACGAGTTTAGCCAATTTTTGGTTGATGTGCTGGGCGTAACTGACCTTAAAGCGCACACTGACCACTCTCTAACCTATCACGCGTCCTGTCACGGTCTGCGGGGTCTGGGCGTCAAGGAACAACCCCAACAACTGCTCAACAACGTTTCCGGAGGCGAACAAAAAGAGCTGCCGGAGGCCGAAGAGTGCTGCGGCTTTGGCGGCGTCTTTGCCGTAAAAATGAGCAACATCTCCGGCGCAATTTTGCAGCGCAAACTGGACAACATCGAAGCCGGCGGCGCGGACGCCGTTGTCGGTACCGACGTAAGTTGCCTGATGCACATTGCCGGCGGCCTGCGTCGACGCGAGAGTAAGGTGCAGGTTAAGCATTTGGCCGAAGTATTGGCAAAACGCAGGGGCGCGCCGCTCCGCTTACAGGTGCAGGGGGGCAAGGGAAAATGACAACACCAAATATAACTTTTTACGAGCGCGTCGAGGACGCCCTGCAAGACAATCAATTATACGCTGCTCTGGACCTGGCTACCACCCGTCTTGTCACCGGGAGGCATAATGCCTTTGGCGCTCTGCCAGAGGGCGATTCATTGCGCGACCACGCCCGCCGCCTTCGCGCCCACACCCTGGCTAACCTGGATAGATACCTGGCCCAATTTGCCGACTCGGTTGAGCGGTTGGGGGGACACGTTCACTGGGCGCAAACCGTGGATGAGGCCAATCAATACGTGGCCGATTTAGCCCGGGCGCGCGGGGTCAAGCATGTTGTCAAGTCAAAATCTATGGTTAGCGAAGAGTTGGAGATAAACCATGTCCTGGAAGCGCAGGGCGTAAAGGTGATGGAAACCGATTTGGGCGAGTATATCATCCAACTGGCTAACGAGAAACCTTCGCACATTATCGCTCCGGTTATCCACAAAAGTAAAGAGGATGTAGCCAAACTGTTCCGTGCAAAAATTAACGCTACTGACGATGACCTGATTGACGTACCCAAAATGACCGCCCTGGCTCGACGCACGCTCAGCAGCGATTTTTTGCAGGCCGACATGGGCATTAGCGGCGTCAATTTTGCCGTTGCCGAAACCGGCAGCATTTGTTTGGTGACAAACGAGGGCAATGGTCGCCTGACCACAACCACCCCCCGGATACACGTGGCCTTGATGGGCATGGAACGACTGGTCCCCACAATGGAAGATTTGGGAGTGATGCTGCAAATTTTGGGTCGCAGCGCCACCGGCCAAAAGCTAAGTGTCTACACAAATATTGTCACCGGAGCACGCCGAACTGCGACCAATGGCGCCGCAACCGGCCCAGAGCCGGACGGTCCCGATGAATTTCACGTGGTCATTATCGACAACGGCCGCAGCAAGATTTTGGGCAGCGAGTTGGCAGAGATTTTGTACTGTATTCGGTGCGGAGCCTGTTTGAATGTGTGCCCCGTTTACAAAAAAATTGGGGGACATGCTTACGGCAGCGTCTACCCCGGCCCAATTGGCTCGGTAGTGACGCCGGGGCTGCACTGGATTGGGCCGTGGAGCGAACTGCCCCACGCCAGCACTCTATGCGGCGCTTGCCAAGAGGTGTGCCCGGTTCGGATTGACATTCCCCGGATGCTGCTAAAGCTGCGCGATGAAAGTGCGCGCGCGGGAAAAGGTCCTGCCTGGCTCAAAAGGGGTCTTGGTCTTTATCGCTTTGCCGTTTTGCGACCGGGGTTGTATCGCCTGGGGGGACGTTTGAGCGGCTGGGCCACCCGTATGCTTGGCAAAAACGGCTGGGTCAAAAAACTCCCCGGCCCCTTCTCGGGCTGGACCGACCAGCGAGACTTTCCGGTTTTTGCCAAAAAATCATTCAGCCAGCGCTGGCGGGAGGAGCGGAGAAATTGAAGGAAGGTACAGAAGTCGATTGTTTTGTTGCTTCACTGCAAACACCGAAAGGATGCTTATAAAGACTGATGGAAACAAGTCGAGAAAATTTCCTAAATAAGATTAAAAATAGCTTGCATCACTCCCTGTTGCCCCAAGCTAACGCCGAACATCCCGGCTCGTTTCAGGGGTACAGGTTTCAAGCCGATGCCCCGACGGACAAATTGATTGAGGATTTTACACGGGAGTTAGAAACGCTTTCCGGCCACGTTCACGTTTTAGAAGATGCAGAGGAAATCGCAGGGAAGATTTTGGAAATTCTAGAGAGCCACCAGGCCAGTCAGATTATTGCCTGGGATGACGCCTCAATTGGGGTAACGGGCCTTAGAGAAGCGCTGACCAAAACCGGAATTACAATTAAGGAAGATGAGTTATCAATTGACAATGCAGGCCGCAAAACCCGGTTGTCGGAAATGGATGAAGTACTTGTCGGCCTGACCGGGGCGCATGGCGGTCTGGCCGATACCGGAGCCGTGGCTCTAATCAGTGGACCGGGCCGGGGTCGATTAGCGTCGCTGTTGCCGCCGGTTCACATCGCGCTCTTGCCCAAATCCAGACTATATCCCTCGCTACCCGCTTTTTTATCCGCCCACTCTACCGCCACTGATAACAGTAACCTGGTTTTCATCGCCGGCCCCAGCCGCACCGCCGACATCGAAATGACGCTCAGTATGGGCGTCCACGGGCCGGGGGAAGTGCATGTGATTATTGTGCCAGGGCGCTAACCGCCAATTAAACCCTTCAACACCCCAATTAACTTTGCCTTTTCTATTTCAGTTAGCAAAGGTAAGGAGTTATCTTGGCCCGTAGCAGTAATGGCTGCTTCAATCAAGTCCTCTGTTAGCTTCTGTCTATCCAACCGATGTTCAATACCCGACATACGTTGTGGGGGATATGTTGTGCCTCCCAGGGCTATTCTGACATGCCCGGTCACTTGCAATTTGGGGTGAATGTCCATCCGTACCGCCAAATAGCGTCCCTCTGCCACGCTAGTAAAAATGTAATGCCCATCGGGGTTAAGCGGCGGGAGGCGCAGGGTATTGAGCGGGTATTTGTCCGGCGACAAGTGGGACCGGTAGCTTAAAAAGCCTGCTAACGGAACAACGCGGGTTTTGTCGTCAACAACGGTATTTACTTCGGCATCAAGCGCCAGCAAGGCGGTGAGCAGAGCAGCAATTTGAGACGAGTCGGGTTGATGTAATGCTTCGGCCAGAGTCTGCGGCACTTTGCCGGACAGAGTTATTGCGTTCAACGCTTGGAAGAGTAACCCATCGGCAAAGGCGAGCAAGGTATCGTCTTTAGCCATTTGTTGTAAGGTGGCATTGGTCAAAATGTGCAGACCGTCGGGGCGAGTCAGAGCAATTTGCATCAATTTACTTACATCCCCCCGGCTCAACCGTAATAGGCAGGATCATCTCGCCAAAGGTGGGGTACTGGTCGCCCTGAACCTGAAAAAGATTGATAACCAGCCTTACCCCCGGCAAGGCTGCCGGTTGCCGAATTAACATATCAACTTCATCGCGGACAATCTCGCCGAGTTGAATCTGAGAGGTTGGTAAATAACCTCGCATCAGAGCCAGGTGATCGTTTTTGTCAAGGACGGTTTCGCCGCCCAGGGGTTGCACGGCCACAAAATAATCTTCCTCAAGCGGCTGCTCAACACGCCAAAACAGGGTTAGACGTAGAAAGCAACCGGTGCGCTTGCGGATAATCCGTTCATGATAGGCAATAACTGAGGCTTGACCATCAAGAAACTGGCCGAGCGGGGCTTGGGTCCAGGTTTCATTCTCGGGTAAAATATTGCTCATAGGACGCGGCAACAATTCCCATAAAAAGGGATGGCCGGTGGGGGCCAGAAAAATTTGTTCCGTCTTGACGGCTCTGGTAAGCCAGGGAATAAAGCCCAGGTCAATAGTTTCAATATCAACAAATACGCGCCGGCCCTGCTGAAACCGGCTCTGCAACAAGGCAATGCTGGCTGCTTCCGGCATACGGCTTAAAGCAGTGGTAGAGAGAGGTTCAACGGGTTGGTCCAGAACAACTTTGGCATAAATAAAATCGGGGAGCACGCTGTTATCCTGGCCAATGATAGTTAAAGGAGCGCCGGCTTGGGCAATAGCCACTACCTCTTCTACCAGGTCTTCCGCTTGCCAATCGGCGCTCAGGTCAACGGCCTGGTAGTTGGCCTCGGCCAGGGGGCGAAATAGAAGATAGATACCGATAGCAAACACAATTGAGAATGTGATGCGAATGGCGGTACTAAGCCACTTGTCCCCTCTAAGGGCTTGATCTCGATCTCTAATTGATATGATGGCCCAATGCACCAATCGCCTGATTAAAAAGCCGGTCAGGATGCCCAAGCCAATGCACAGGGTCAGGGTTAAGGGAATGAGCATACTATCAAGGTCGGCGACCTTGTAGACTACGCCAAAAAAAGTCAACGTAAAAAAAGGCGGGGCAAACAACCAAAAATAGCGTTTAGAGACCAGCAAGCCAACAACGCCGGCCACAACGCCGCCAATAGTAATTTGGTTGCTCTGTTGAAAAAACAGGGTTGACAACTCTTTTAGCCAGGTAAAAGGCGCATTGGGAATTTGGATTAATCCCCACCACTCCCGGGTGAGTACCACAAACCAAAAGGTATTCCAGTCTGAGGTGTCGGCATAAAGCCACGTTTGCCCAACCCTGTTTTGAGCTGCCCACGGTAAGTAGAGATAAGCAAGGAGCGGTAGCAGCGAAAACCCCACCAGAATAGCCCAGCGAGGCAGCACAATCTTCCATCGCGGCGGCGGATTTAGCCTGCTTGACCGGTCCGGTTGTTTCTTCTCTTTCCTAAACAACACCCATAAGGCTATAGTTGGCGGTAAAATAAAGGCGGTGCGATGGTGAACCACCCCTGCGCCCAATACCAACCCCAACAGAATAAGCCAGCGCTTGCGCCGGTCGCCATCCCAGACCAGGGCCAGCCAGTAGGTCATTGCAAAAATGAGGGCGTTGAGGCTGTAAACTTCGGCCATAATTGCGCCGCGCCAAAAGATAAAGCTAACCCCCAATATGGCGCAGGTAGTAACAGCTATAATTCGATTTCGGGCTAATTTTTCTACAATCAGGTAAACATATAAAAGCGTCAGCAGGCTGGTAAACGTTGACCAAAAACTCACTCGCCACACCACCGACGTATCGGCCATACCCGGCGCCCAGCCAATTAGTCGCACAAAAATATTGGACAACATTGTATATAATGGATAGCCCGGAGAGTGAGGGATTCCCCACGTGCTGCCGGTCACTTGCAGCATCGCCGAGTCCCAACCTTCGATAATCCAGGAGCTGATGCCGGGGGGCATAGTTTGCCGGTAGAGCCGGCCAAACACAGCCAATAGCGGAATAAGTTCCCAGGGCCAGGGTAATAGGGGAAGAAATCGCTGCCGTATTGAGTTTGGATTGATGGAATTTGTTGGCGGAATCATAGTCAAGTATCATAAGGCAGAGTGATTGCTTTGGCAAAAGCCGCAAACAGTTTCTTTAACATCTATGCTTTTTATAAAGAGCAGAATTACAGAACTGTGTTATAATTTGTGAACATAAAAACTGTCAACGGAGGCAAAAAATGATCTCTCGTCAAGAAATTGAAGCGCAAGAAGCTGAAAGGCTGGCCCCATACGCTATGTTAAGCCGCGACTCGCAAGGACGGGCTTTTGAGGATGAGGAGCACCCCTACCGCTCGGCTTATCAGCGAGACCGGGACCGGATTATCCACACCACAGCCTTTAGACGATTGGAGTATAAAACCCAGGTATTCTTAATTACCGAGGGCGACTACTACCGCACCCGGTTAACCCACACCATAGAGGTCGCCCAAATTGGCCGCACAATTGGCCGCGCTCTGCGAGTTAACGAGGACCTGACCGAAGCTATTTGTCTGGCTCACGATTTGGGGCATGGGCCTTTTGGTCACAGCGGAGAAGCGGCGCTTAATGAGCTTATGTTGGCACACGGCGGGTTTGACCACAATTACCAAAGTTTTCGGATTGTCGAAAAATTAGAAAATCGCTACCCTGATTTTAGGGGGCTTAATCTTACCTGGGAGGTGAGAGAGGGCATCCTAAAGCATGAAACAG
>JAJRVO010000180.1 GCA_024277275.1 Chloroflexota bacterium | reverse complement strand
TAACATTTTTATGGGACACAGATGAACACAGATTTCACAGATTTTTGTTTAGTTTTTTACCATAATCTGTGTTTATCTGCGAAAATCTGTGTCCTATTCTCTGGCTTTCAGAATGTTACTTTGTGACCGTGCTGAGTATACTTACCAATTACCCGATAAGAGCAGCAAGTGCGTGTTCAAGCTGAACAGTTACGAATTACCGTTTTTCTGGAACGGCCAAAATGTGGATTTCTTGAGCGGGTTTGATGCTATTTTCTTCATCCCACAGAAAATAGGCCAAAATAGTCACGCCCAGCACAATAGATAAGTCGGCAATGTTAAAGATAGGCCAAAACCCTATATCGACAAAATCAACCACGTAACCTCGCAACATACGATCCAAAAGATTGCCCATTGCGCCGCCCAGTTGCACGCCCAAACTGATCCGAATCCAAACATTTCCAATTGGCAAATGGTCGTAAAAAGCAATAATGCCGATAACGACAAAAATGGCAATTACCATAAACACGGTCCCAAGTTGGGGAAACATTCCAAAAGCCGCTCCGGTATTGGTAATGAAGGTAAACTTCAAAAGCTTGTCCAAAGCCAGCAGCATACCCCAAGATTCCGGCAAAGGCGTGTTTAGAATAGACCGGGAGAACTTGTCCAGAATTTGAAACAGGCCCCAAGATTCTCTTAAAGCAATATTGTGAACAACCAGATATTTAGTTGCTTGATCCAGCGCAAAAATAATAGCGGCCAGCCCGATAATTGTTGGAAACGCCGCCCCTCTTTTTGCGGTTAAAGCAGTTGTTTGCTTAGAGCTAATAGAGGAATCTCCTATGTAATAGCCGGAATTGGGGGATTAGGCGATTGAAATTATTAGAAAAAATCCCCAAATCCCCAAATCCCGGCATTTTTATTCATGGTGGTGAGCCGCCAAGTTCGTGACAACTCCCCGTCTATCCAAGTATAATTGTAACCTATACCAGTTTAGCCGGCAATACTATCTTAGTCCTATTGCCACCCACAATTCAATATTTTACACTGTTAACTCAAAATTACCAATCCACAAAAAAAGATTGTCGCTGATAAAGGGCTGTGTTACAATCCATTCCAAGTTTGGATTTTCTGGAGATTAACATTGATCCGTTTTGTCAAAAATGCCACGCATCGCCCGCTTATGTGGATAATCATTCTGTTTCTCATCCTGCCATTTCTGGCCTTTCCGGAGATAGTTTTTAGAGGACACACCCTTTACTGGACAGACCTGAGTTGGATACACTATCCTCGCCATATCTTTGCCGCCGAGGAGTGGCTGGCCGGAAGAATTCCTTTATGGGACCCCTATCAGCATAACGGCTTGCCTTTTCTGGCCGAAACCCAGGTGGGGACGCTTTATCCGCTGAGTTCGCTTTTTTTGAGTACGCTTTCTCCCTCGCTTGAGTTGTCGTTGTTCATCTTGCTCCATTTTACCCTGGCTGCTGTTTTTACCTTTATTCTGGCTCGCTCGTTGGGGATGACGCCGGCCGCCGCTACGGTCTCCGGTTTGGCTTTTGGTTGCGGGGGTTTTTTAATGGCCCAGGCAACTAACCTCAACATTATGACCGGCGCGGCTTGGCTGCCTCTGATTCTGTACGGCGTTATCCAGACCGCCAAACACCGCAGTTGGCCGGCGGCAATGCTGGCCGGCGTCCCCCTGGCGTTTCAAATTTTAACCGCCCAGCCCCAGATTGTTTTTTACACCCTGGTTGCCATCTGCGGTTATGGCCTGTACAGAGTTACAGCCGATTTCTTTGGCGATTATTCGCCCCAAAAAAAGAATGTTTCATACGCGCTGCATACCATTCTACTGCTGAGTATAGCCATCATCAGCGGTCTTTTACTGGCTGCGCCCCAGCTATTACCGACCCTTGAACTCCAGCAACTCTCGGTGCGATCAGAGGAGCAAGGGCTTGATTTTTTAACCCACAACTCGCTCCCCCCGGCTATGTGGCTAAATCTGCTAATACCCAGCGTTTTTGGCAACAACGTTGCCGGCTTTAAAATTGGCGACCCCTTTCAAGAGGATTTTATTTACATCGGGTTTATCCCGCTGCTGTTGACGTTTTTTAGCCTGGGGCAAAGAAACAAACGCGATGCGCTGTTTTTTGTGCTGCTGTTTGTTGGAGGCGCGCTTTTGGCAATGGGGCGGGCGACGCCGCTTTACCAATACCTGATCCAATATTTACCCGGCTTTTCCCTGTTCCGTATTCCGGCGCGCTGGCTAATGGTTGTTAACCTGGCTCTGGCTATTTTGGCCGGATTTGGCCTGGAAACGTTACTTAAAAAGGGACTATCCAGATTAAAATTTATGGCGCTGTTAATGGCAAGCCTGTCTATTATTGCAGGGTTGGGTTTGATGTGGCTCTTTAGAACCGATTTGCAAAGTTTGAGCGGTAACAACTGGTCCAGTTTTTATCATAAGTTACTGGATATCTTTTTTGATACCGGCTTTACCGCTAACCCTGTTTATCAGGATCGACTTCTGTTAGGCAGACTTGTGGGCCTAATTGGCCCGGTGTTTTTGCTCATTATCAATATTATTGTTGCTGCGGCGCTTTTTGCCTTGTTTGCCGCTCGTAAAATGACGGCTACTACTTTTAGTCTGGCGATTATCCTGGCCCTTTCTTTTGACCTGATTGCTGCGGGAGGAACCGTCATCAACCCCATCCAGCCCGATAACTGGTGGCATCAGCTTTCGGGCGGCGCTCAATATGTGCTGGACAACGTGGGCCAGGCTCGCGTGTTTCCGCTGGGGATGGGTAGCGAGCGGGCAACCGTTAGCCATCTGGGACAATATTTCCCTTCGGTGTACCGGGTGCGGAGCGCGGGGGGACACGGCTCATCGCTGATGCTCAACAGAACCAGCGTTTTTTTGGACAAGGCGCATCCGGTGCAAGCTGTGCGGGCGCTTGGCGTTAAATATTTACTCACCGAGGGTCAAATGGGGGCTGACGCCGCCGCTACCTTCCCCATTGCCTACAGCGACCAAGATTCTGTTGTTTATGAAAACCAAACTCCGCTCCCCCGCGCGTTTGTTGTGCATGAGGTCATTCAAGTTAATACCCCGAATCAAGCTATGGGCTACTTTCAAAATATTGACCTCGACCCACGCCGGACGGTGGTTTTGGAGACGGCAGACAACATTCCATCTCCCTCTGAGGCAGCAACCGGCAGCGCGGCGGCCATTGTCAACGAGACCCCATTGCGGGTTGAAATAGAGGTCAATGCAGACGGCGCGGGTTATCTGGTTTTGCTCGATACCTTCTATCCGGGATGGGTCGCCAGGGTGGATGGTCAACCCAGTTCCATCTATAGAGCCAACTATATTGGCCGGGCAGTTTTTGTGCCTTTGGGCCGGCATATTGTTGAGTTTAAGTATCGTCCGTTGTCTTTCATGATAGGCGCGTGGCTGTCTCTAATTATGTTAACTATATTGACGGTGACTGCTGTAATCGACAATCTTTCTTTAAATAGTCATAACGTCGGCTGGACAAAGCATTAGGCTTATGCTAAACTCATAGTCAAACTGGGGGTGCGTCCCAGATTGCAGGAAATTAGGACAAACCTGGGGGGATTTGTGGGGGGATTCCCCCCGCCCCCCCCTGTCTTCTCCCAATATTTGGGACAGACCTTCAAACTGGTGACAGCTTAAATTTAATATAAAGGGCACAAATTAAATACAAAAGATGGACTATAAAGCGCGTGTTTTATGTATAGATGATGAACCGGGGGTTGTTGAACTGGTCGCCTTGATATTAAAATCGCAAGGCGTCAAAGTTGATGGCGCTGTTAGCGGTAAAGAAGGTTTGGAGGCAATGCGTCAATCTCCGCCCGATGCTGTGTTACTTGATGTTATGATGCCGGAAATGGACGGTTGGGAAGTATACAAAGAGATGCAAGCCGATGATCGACTAAAAAACATCCCGGTTATCATTGTTACAGCCAGAAACAGCTCATTTGAAGAAATTATTGCCCGCGAACGAGCAGGCGTGAGCGATTACGTAACCAAACCTTTCTTACCCAACGATTCGAGACAAAGTCTGGCCCAGGTACTTGAATTCAACTAAGGTTGTAAATGGTCGATAGAAAGCGTATTCTTTGTATTGAAGACGAAGCGGAAATGATTGATTTAACCCGCCTTGTCTTAGAACGAGAGGGGTTTGAGGTTTTTGGCGCTGTTGGCGGGACGCGCGGCCTGGAGATAGTAAAGCGTGAAAAGCCGGACCTGGTTTTGCTTGATTTGATGATGCCGGATATTGATGGGTGGGAAGTGTACCGCCAAATGAAGGCGGACAAGGAACTGGCTAAAATACCGGTTATTATTGTTACTGCCAAAGCCCACAGTATTGACAAGGTTTTGGGCCTACAGGTAGCCAAAGTAGACGATTATATCACCAAACCCTTTGGGCCAAAGGAACTGTTGGAAAGTATTCAGCGTATTTTCAACAACCAAAGTTCAGGCTAAATTACTCCACACAAGCTATGCCCCGGTAGCTCAAAGGATAGAGCAACTGCCTTCTAAGCAGTAGGTTACAGGTTCGAGTCCTGTCCGGGGCGCTAAAATCGAGTCGAACAAATCGGCAGGTATCCCAAACACACACGTACTAAAAAAGCCTTGGTGCCAAGACAAAGGCTTTTTTTATTTAAAAATTTCATCTCCTAATCCCC
>JAJRVO010000179.1 GCA_024277275.1 Chloroflexota bacterium | reverse complement strand
TGACAGGTTTAGTTGGCACTTTTATTTTTATGACCAGCGGGTCCCAATCTACGCTCTCTAACTGTATTTTGGCATAAGGTTCAACATTTACGTCTTCCAACGCCTCCTGAATCATCTTGTCGACGCTTTGCTCCAACGCTTATTGCTGAACGGCTTCAAGACCAAAGCGACGCACCACGACGCTATAAGGAGCCTTGCCGGGTCGAAACCCGGGAACTTTTACCTGGCGGGCAATTCTTTTGGCCGCTTTTTTGAGCATATTTTGCTCTTTTTGCGACTCAATTTCAACAATCATTAAGACTTCACATCGTTCTAGTTCTTCGGTTGTAACCTTCACAGAAATAAACCTCGTCCTTTATTATTAATTAAGACTTTGGTCTGTTAAACTTATCTTTTAACCATGCCAAAGCGTGCAAATCATCATAGCATAAAGGATAGCCGCAGGCAAATTATTTAAAGGTCTGGCCTGAAATTTTTTGAGGCGCTTATTTTGTAAGGACACAAGATACTGCATCCTCAGGCAGAGAGGCTTTTTGGCGAAACGTGTCCCGGCTATTGCCTAAACACTTAGAACCCAAATCCAATGATACCGAGGTCTACAGATTATGTCAAATGGAATTCTGAATTTGGCAAGCTCATAATTGCAATTACCTCCAAAAAATCAGCGGATTATTAGCGATTTGTCAATCCATATCAAGTGTGCTACACTTGGATTGAACCCTGCTGTTCTCGTGATGCTCCATGCGTCTTGAGCCAACATTTCCTTGAAGGGAGCTGCTGTTGTAGAGGGGATGCGGTAGCCTTCGCCAAGGCAAGGCAATACCTTCTATCCAAGCACCCACCTGCTTTAATAGGCAGGTTCAAGGACAATTGGAATGCGCACGGCTCAGCGGGGCTTAAAAAAGCGCGTTTCCTAAAAGGAAGCGCGCTTTTTGTGTGTCGGTTAACTCAAATTGCTGCGCGTACCGTAAACCGGGAAGTAGGGAGTAAGGAGTAGGGCAAAAACTTACTTCATACTTCATACTTCTTACTCCCTACTTCTGGCGCACTGGCGGCCAATGATTGGACATGTTGACGGTTTGTGGTCAAGTCGCCAACTTGGGTTACTTCACCAATCCAGATTGCAGCAACCCTTAACCCAGTAAAGGTTAATATTACCCAGGTTACTATTCAAGCGAATAAAACCATCGCCCAAATCAAGGCCAATATCATAAATATTCCAAACAAGCGCCATCCCAATTAATGCGATGACAATAAGCGTTGGCAAGTGGAAAAAAGTATCCAGAATTCTGTTTAATGCCGCTTGATGTTTGATCAAACCCTCAAAGCCCCATAGAAGTTTCTTCGGCCAGCATATCTACCACGGCTTCCAAACTCTCAGTTTCCTGATATTTACGAAGCTGACGGTCGGCGCTGGCGCCTTCTTTTAGCATTGTCTTAATGTACTCAATATCTTCCCGCGAGCCTAGCTCATCGACAACATCATCAACAAACTCCAAGATTTCCCCCATCAAAAAGCGCAGCGGCACTTCCTTCTGTTTGCCAAAATCAATCAATTTGCCGTCGATGCCATCCTTCATGGCCCGCCATTTATTTTCCGCCACCAATCCCCGGCGATAGATGCGCCAGGTTTGGTTGTTCTTTCGCAGTTGAATAAGTTTGGCGGCGCAGGCCTGGATTAAAGCGGCAATGGCAATTACCTCGTCAACCTTGGTGACGCAATCACACATTCTAAACTCTAGCGTGGGGAATTTGGGGTGGGGGCGAATATCCCACCAAATTTTGGTTGCTTCCTCTATGCAACCTGTCTTTATCAATATCTGCACATAACGCTCATACTCCTGCGCAGACTCAAAGTATTCCGGCAGACCGGTGCGCGGCAAATCTTCAAAAATTACGCTACGGTAAGATTTTAAGCCGGTCTTACGACCCATCCAGAATGGAGACGAAGTTGACAGGCTGAAAATATGGGGCATAAAGTAGGTCATTTGATTCATAAGGTCAATTCGCAAATCAGGGTCCGGTATCCCAATATGGACATGCATACCCAAAATGAGCAGACGCTGGGCAATTAACTTGTAACCTTCTTCCAACTTTTTATACCGATCTTTATCGGTTATAATTTGGTCTTCCCATCGAGAAAACGGGTGCGTACCGGCGGCCACAATTTTGCGCCCATTCTTGTCGGCAATATCGCACACCATACTGCGCAAGCGTACCACCTCTTGACGCGCTTCTTTAACGTTGCGACAAATCTCGCTGCCCGTTTCCACCTGCGATTGCAGAAATTCCGGTTTTACCTGGTCCCGAAAAATAACGGCCCCCTGATCCAAAATCTGTGAAATGTACGAGGTCAACTCTCGCGTTTCGGGATCAATAATTTGGTGCTCTTCTTCAATACCTAAGGTTAAATCTTCAAACTGCATCATCTGCCCCCTTTTGCCGGACTACTGACTGATTTAATTTGGTGCATTATATCATAGGCTTATCAGCTATTCAAGGGATTTTGCTAACTAGCAGCTTGTCGGAAAAGACCGCAGAGGTTTTTAGCAGACACTTTATTAACGAAATTACCCTGATTATGCAGTCGATTTGCCGGCAAAATCACCTCTGAAAACCTCTGCGGTCTGGAAAATTTGACTTCTCCGACAGCCTGCTAGAGGATGATTGGACGGTTTCTGCAAACCTTTTGGCCATAGCCACCCGCTTGTGGATAGACGGATGACTGTGCAACAAAAACTCTACCCAGACCGGAGGTTCGACCTCGGCCAGGTTTTGGTTAGCCAGGCGGGTCATGGCGCTCATGAAGGCGAGGGGCATACCGGTCATTGTCAGCGCATACTGGTCGGCCTTGACCTCCCGCCAGCGAGACCAGGCGTTGCTCAAAGGCATTGTTGCCAGCCCAAAAATACTCAGGGCGACCATCAACAACGGCAGCGTGGCCGGGTCGGTCAGGCCGGTATAGCCAAAGGTTGTAATACCCCAGCCCATCACCAAATCAGCCAGCCAAAAACCGGCCAGAGTCAGCAGCGATTGCACCATAATGCCCAGCGCCAAATCTTTGTGGACGTGATGCCCAAACTCGTGAGCCAACACGGTTTCAATTTCGTCCGCGCTGAATTTCTCGATGAGCGTGTCGCCCAACACAATGCGGCGCGTGTTGCCTAACCCCATCACCGCCGCATTGGCCGCAACGGTTTTGCTACTCATATCAAAAGCATAAACGCCCTTTACTTGCGCTCCCGCTTTCTGAGCCAGACGAGTCAGGCGAGTAACCAACTCCTCGTCTTCCAGCGGTTTATATTTATAAAAGAGAGGGAAGATTAAAACGGGGGCCAGGTTGCTGAGAAGCACGGTAAAAGTCAGCATGACCAGCCCCATCCACACCCACCATGTTTGGGGGGCAGCGCCCAGTAGCGCGTAAATAATTTCCAAAATTATCAGGCCCAAAACGCCTGTAATTAGCGTCCCTTTGACCTGGTCGACAAGCCAATCCTTAAAACTCTGCGTGGATTGTCCATATTTGTGAGGCAGCACAAAGCCGCTGTAGTAATTTAAGGGCGCGGTCAGCATGGAGTAGGGCAATCCAAAACCCAGGGCAAAGAGGGGCACGCTTAACCAAACGGCCTGTGTCAAAGCATGAACCTGATCCCGCAGCCAGGGGGATAGCCCGCCCAAAATCCAGGCCAGCACATACACCACACCGGCAACCAGGTCAACCACAAACAGACGCCTGCGAATTTGGGCGTATTCCGTTGCTTTTTGCTGGCGTTCGGGGTCAAGCGTTTCAGTCGTTTCTACCGGGATTTGGCTGTCTGCTTCAGTCATTATAATACTCCGTTACAAAAGGGGCAACGGCCATAGCGACTAACTGCTCATAGGCCGCTTGCCGGCTGGATAAGCCGTTGGTCAAAATGCCGACAGCGCCCCGCCCCTGTTTGGTGTTGTGTTCGTTGACCAGGATATCCATCGCCGGTCCTAATTCGCCGTATTCGCATAAAGCCGTTGCTACGGGCGGGGGAAGCAGGATGTGAACGCCGCCGCCGTATCCCACCTGGCCCGTGCTGTCAACAATGGCGCACCAGGCGCACGTCATCAGGCCAACCGAGGTTTCTACAACCCCTCCTTCTAAGCCCACGCCAAAGTCAGCGTCCATTTTTTCAAGCGCCTTTACGGCCCGGTTAAATGCTCCGGTGCGGGTTTCTTCATCGCCCCAGGGTTGATCCGGTACGCCGCTGGGTACGGTGGCGGCCATAAAGGTTGCCCCCGGAAAAGCCTGCCCCAAAACAGTCTCGGCGGCAGCCACTTTAACCGGGTTAGTCGATCCAACGGCAATGGTGATTTTAATAGACAAAATTATAACATGGGTCATGAGCGGTCACAACTAAATAGACCCACTCCTTACTTGACAGGATAGTAACGATGGAACATACTTAAAATAGACGATTTTGCTCTCCTATAAAACTCGGTCATTCGTCATTCGTCATTCGTCTTTTGTCATTTGCCTGAGCCAGGTTTTATCAGATGCGTGTGATGGCCGGCTAAAACAAATGACCAGGGACAAATGACGAATGACGCCATCACATCATAGATGGCTACTGTCCCAGGTCAATATAGTATTACCTCGCAACATTTGCGTTATCCGCGAGAATCATTTGTTCATTGTTAATTGCTCATTGTTAATTTGCGGCTTGCCGCGCTATGCAAAACAGTAAAAGCGCCAGAGTACTGGCTCTTATCCCGGCTTATAATGAAGCCTCTCGCGTTGCCGGTGTAGTAGCCGGCGCTCTTGCCCATCTGCCGGTCCTGGTAGTAGACGATGGCTCAACAGACCAGACAGCCATTCGGGCCAAAGAAGCCGGCGCTGCCATATTGCACCAGATACCTAACCAGGGTAAAGGGATGGCTCTGAAAACGGGCTTGCGCCGGGCGATTGACGAGGGGTACGATGCGGTCTTGACCCTGGATGCCGACGGTCAACACGATCCGGCGGAAATCCCTGAATTTTTGCAGCTTTACAATACCCGTCATGCC
>JAJRVO010000178.1 GCA_024277275.1 Chloroflexota bacterium | reverse complement strand
CCAAATACGGCGCTTTAGTACGGGTAATTGGTTATTAGTAAGCCGTTTCACTTAAGTGATTGGGCCAAATTACCAATTACCATTTACTAATTACCGCTATACTCAACATCTAAGTTAGCACAGCTAGTACAGCTTGGCGGAAGTTTTTCGGTAGTTACAAGCAGCGCGTTGCTTAGTTTATGGAGTGAAAAAGTGCACTTTTTCACTCCATAAACTACCGAAGGATTTACGCCGCCGTGTACTAGGTAGTTACAATTGTAGTTAAAAAACAAGCTGGGAGGTGATGGTTGTGAATAATCAAAATAAGCAGTCGCCTAAACGCCAATATCCATCCCTATATGAAAAGGGCATACCCATTGTTCTGGGAGCTATTGCCATCGCCATTATCATCTTGTTGCTCATTATTGCCGGCGTGGTCTTTGGCCTGTTTCCCGGCACGTAAACTTGAGGCGCTAAAATGAACATAATGAATACCTGGTTGCCTTTAACATCAGGCATTGTCAGCTTTATCTTTGCCTTTTTAGTATTAAAGCGATACCTTGCACGCAAAGGCCCTCACCTGCTGTTGTGGGGAATCGGCATGATATTTGACGGCACAGGTAGTTTTAGCGAGGCGCACTATGGAGGCTTTGGCTGGAATTCGCTGGTGTTTCGCTTGTGGTATTTGTGTGGGGCCATTTTAGTTGCCGCCTGGCTGGGACAAGGCACAGTCTATCTTTTAGCTAAACGGAAGTGGGCCAACCGGCTGATGATACTGCTGGTTCTGGGATCGCTGTACGGTTTGTTCCGCGTCTTTAGCGCCCAACTGGACCCCAGCCTGATGACCGCCGGCGCCCACACCGGCAGCGAGTTGAGCGGTCACGCTATTGTCACCCCCGGCGTGCGCATCCTGACTCCCTTCTTTAATCTTTACGGCACGGTGACGCTGGTTGGCGGCGCGGCCTGGTCGGCCTGGATTTTCTGGCGCAAGCGGGTTTTGCTGCATCGCACCATCGGCAACATTCTGATTGCGGTGGGGGCTATGGCGCCCGCTTTTGGCGGCGCGTTTAGCCGCTTTGGGTTAAGCGGCGCGCTGTACATCGGCGAGTTGCTGGGCGCTATACTGATATTTGCCGGTTTTATTCGCGCCACCACGCCGATGGGGAGCGCAACGCCACCAGCAGAGTCTCCGGCAACAGGCAAGTAAAAACAACGACATTTGGGGGATCACAATGAACAAGAATCTAATCGTCATTGTCTTATACTGCCAACGGCCATAAAGTAACATTTTTATGGGACACAGATGAACACAGATTTTACAGATTTTTGTTTAGTTTTTACCATAATCTGTGTTTATCTGCGAAAATCTGTGTCCTATTCTCTAGCTTTCAGAATGTTACTTTGTGACCGTGCTGAGTATAATCCTTTTATCCATAATTAGT
Source organism: Chloroflexota bacterium (assembly GCA_024277275.1). Lineage (GTDB taxonomy): Bacteria > Chloroflexota > Anaerolineae > 4572-78 > J111 > JAJRVO01. Next base: position 7,826 of record JAJRVO010000178.1, on the reverse strand, counting down.
TGCAGACCGGGAGCCGGGCAACAACCCGTAGCAGCGCCAACAACCACACCCACACCTGTCCAAAGCAACAGTAATTTGTCCTACATTGATACCCATATGCACCTGGATGGCCTGTACAGGTCGGGAGGAACGGAGGTCAAGGATTATCAGACGGCTGCCGACAACCTGATCGCCGAGATGGACCGCTACGGCGTCGCCAAATCGTTAATTATGCCGCCGCCTCAGAATCCGGGTCAACGCGGGGCTTACGATTATCAAAACCTGCTGGACGCAACCCGGAGATATCCGGATCGACTCTTGCTTGTCGCCGGAGGGGGAACCCTTAATCCCCTTATTCACGGAACCGAGGCATCGGCAGTAACCCCGGAACTCCAATCCCAATTTGAGGAGAAGGCCGGAGAACTTATTAGCGCCGGCGCAGCAGCGTTTGGAGAGATGACCGCCCTTCACCTATGTATGTCCAAAACACACCACTACGTCCAGGCGTCGCCGGACCACCCTTTATTTCTTCTTCTGGCCGACCTTGCCGCCCGTCATAACGCGCCCATCGATATGCACATGGAGGCCGTATCCAAAGATATGCCTGTTCCTCCCGGCCTGGCTCAATCCTGTTCGGCCAATCCGGCCATCATCCCAGCCACCATCCCGGCTTTTGAGCGCTTGTTGGCCCACAACCGGAAAGCCCGGATTGTCTGGCAGCACATCGGGTGGGATAACACGGGCCATATGACGGTTGACCTGCTGCGGCGGCTGCTGGAAACTCACCCCAATCTCTATTTAGCCCTCAGGGTCGAAGAACGTGAAGTTATGGTTGGCGGAGACGGGCCAATGCCCAACCGCATTGTCGATGAGGGGTGGAAAATTCGCCCGGAGTGGGTAGAGTTAATTAGCGATTTCCCGGATCGATTTATGATCGGGGGCGATGAATTTGTTGGCATCCCCGGACAGACACCGCGCAGGCCGCAATCGTTTGCGGAAACGTGGCCCATCCTTAACCAACTTCCGCCTGACCTGGCCAGAAAAGTAGGATATGATAATGCAGCGCGGGTTTACAACCTGGATTGAGCGAAATTGATAATGTCTGCCAAAATAGAGGGACGGCGTATCTACATCACCGGCATAGTGCAGGGCGTTGGTTTTCGGCCTTTTGTGTATGGACTGGCAACCCGTTATGAGCTAGGCGGTTGGGTGTTAAACAATTCATCCGGCGTAGAAATTGAAATCGCCGGCCCCCCGAAAATATTAGACGCCTTCATCATCGCTCTGCGTGCCGAACTCCCCCCCCTGGCCGTTATCGATTCGCTACGCATCGAAAAAATCAAATCCAAAATCCAAAATCCAAAATCCAAAATCTTCAAGATTCGTCACTCTCAAGCTCAGGCCGGCGCGTTTGTGCCTATCTCGCCCGATATCTGTGTCTGCGACGATTGTTTGCAAGAGTTGTTCGACCCGGCTGACCGGCGCTATCGCTATCCCTTTATCAACTGCACCAACTGCGGCCCTCGCTTTACCATTATCCGCGATATCCCCTACGACCGTCCGCTGACCACGATGGCCGATTTTACAATGTGCCCGACTTGTCAGGAGGAATACAAAGACCCGCTTAATCGTCGCTTTCATGCTCAACCCAACGCCTGCCCCCAATGCGGGCCGCAAGTGGAGTTTAGATGGTCAAGCCCCCCCCCAGTCCCCCCCAAGGGAGGGGGAGTTCATAAATCCTCCCCCTTGCAGGGGGAGTTAGAGGGGGGGGAATCCTTCGTTGAACAAAACTCGCCGAATGTAGAAAATCAAAGTTTCCAGGGCGACGCCGCCATCCAGGCAGCCCGGCAAGTCATAGCTCACGGCGGCATTGTGGCGGTCAAAGGCTTGGGCGGCTTCCATTTAGCCTGCGACGCTGCCAACGATGAAGCTCTGCAAACCCTACGCCAACGAAAAGGCCGAGTCGACAAACCCTTTGCCGTAATGGCCCTGGACATAGCCGCCATAGAGCGCTTTGCCGAAGTAAATCCCCAAGAACAACACCTTTTAACCAGCAAAGAACGCCCCGTTGTTTTGCTTAAGAAAAAACCCAACATCCCCCTTTCAGACCTGGTAGCCCCCGGCAACCAATACATCGGCGTCATGCTGCCCTACACCCCCCTCCACTACCTGCTTTTCCAATTATCAATTAACAATTATCAATTATCAATTAATAATTATCAATTATCAATTAACAATTATCAATTATCAATTAACAATTATCAATTATCAATTAACAATTATCAATTAACAATTAATAACCAATCCAAAATCCTGGTGATGACATCGGGCAACTTCTCCGAGGAACCCATCGTCAAAGACAACGCCGAAGCCCTTGAGCGGCTGTCGCCCCTGGCCGACGCTTTTTTGCTCCACAACCGGGATATCCACATTCACTGCGACGACTCGGTGGTCCGAGTCCTGGCCGGGCGCGAGTTGCCCATTCGTCGCTCGCGGGGCTACGCGCCATTTCCGGTCAAACTCCCCTTCCCTGTCGCCCAAACTCTGGCCGTGGGCGGCGAACTGAAAAACGCCTTCTGCCTGACCAAAGAGAATTACGCTTTCATAAGCCAGCACATCGGCGACATGGAAAACCTGGAAACCCTGCAAGCCTTTGAAAAATCGGTTGCGCACTTTCAGGCAATGTTCCGGGTCGAGCCAGAGATTATTGCCTGTGATATGCACCCCGGCTATCTATCAACCAAATGGGCCGGCGAAGTAACAAGCGGCAAGCTGCAAGTAGTAAGCGGCAAATCCCCAATCTCCAATCTCCAACCCTTCGGCATCTCGACTTTGCTCGATATGCCCTACGCTCAGGACAAGTCTCCAATCTCTTCCCAATCCAAAATCCAAAATCCAAAATCCAAAATCGAAGTGCAGCACCATCACGCCCACATCGCCGCGGTTATGGCCGAACACGGATTGGATGGCTCCAAGCCGGTCATTGGCTTTAGCTTTGACGGCACAGGCTACGGCCCGGACGGTGCAATTTGGGGCGGCGAACTATTGTTAGCCGATTACAAAACCTTTACCCGCGCCGCGCACCTAAAATACATTCCCCTGCCCGGCGGCAATGCGGCCATCAAGCGCCCCTACCGCACGGCGTTGGCTCATCTGTGGGCGGCGGGGGCAACCTGGAATGAAACCCTGCCCCCGGTTGTCGCTTGCAGCGCGGTAGAGCAAGGGATAATTAAGCGACAACTGGAAACCGGCCTCAACACTGCGCCTACCAGCAGTATGGGGCGTTTGTTCGACGCCGTAGCCTCGCTGGCCGGCGTACGGCAAACGGTCACTTACGAAGGGCAAGCGGCCATTGAGTTTGAAGCGTTAATGGACAAAAGCATAAACGACCGCTACCAATTTGGCATCCCTCTTGACGCATCTCAGTCAAAAAACCTTCCCTTAGAGATTGACGCCGGGCCGGTGATTAGAGCCGTAGTTGCAGATGTTCAAGCCGATGTCGCCTTGCCGGTTATCTCGGCTAAATTTCACAACGCCGTAGCCCACTTAATTTGGCAATTAAGTATGTGGCTTCAAGAAAAAGAGGGCTTACATCAAGTTGCTTTGAGCGGCGGGGTTTTTCAAAACGCCACCTTGTTGGAATTGACGGTTGCACGCCTCAAGGAAAAGGGTTTTGAAACGCTAACCCATCGACTGGTCCCCCCCAATGATGGAGGATTGGCCCTGGGGCAAGCAGTGGTTGCAAACTTTAAGCGATAAGCATATAATGCAGCGTCCGTTTCGGTGGCCTTATTGAGGAATAAATTCTTAAGAAAACATTTGACTTAGCTGTACCTTACGGGTACTTTTTCACAGATGCAGTTGCGCTATAAAAATTATAATAAATCGGAGGTAAGAAAAGTATGTGTCTTGGCGTACCGGGAAAAATTACAGAAATCTATGAGATAGGCGGAATGAAGATGGGCAAAGTTGACTTTGGAGGCATTGTCAAAGAGGCTTGTTTAGAGTATGTGCCTGAAATAGAACTGGGCGATTATACCATTATCCACGTTGGCTTTGCCATTAGCAAGCTGGATGAACAGGCAGCGCAAGAATCGCTGGAGTTGTTCCGCCAGATGGGATTGCTAGAGGAAGAGTTAGGGGTAGGGGTAGAAGAGTAGCGTCTTAGGCTTTGACATCGACAAAAAATTGTCGATCAAGGTTGCAAAGTTGCAAAGTTGCAAAGTTGCAAATTACCGAACCTGCTACCCTGCAACCTTGCAACCTTGTTTTCCAGGCGAAGTCTTAGAAAAAATTTAGCTGCGTTAAGGGGTATTACTATGAAATATTTAGAAGAATTTCGGGACCCGGAGCTGGCTCAACAACTTTTTGACGATATCCGCCAGAGCGCCACCCGCCATTGGACGCTGATGGAGGTATGCGGCGGGCAAACCCACTCTATCATTCGCAACGGTATAGACCAGCTATTGCCCGACAAAATTGAGTTGATTCACGGCCCCGGCTGTCCTGTTTGTGTAACGCCGCTAGAGCTAATTGACAAGGCTTTGGCCATTGCCGCCCAACCGGGCGTAATCTTTTGTTCCTTTGGCGACATGCTGCGCGTACCCGGCAGCGAGAAAGATTTGTTCCGGGTTAAAAGCGAGGGAGGCGATATACGCATTGTCTACTCGCCGCTGGACGCGCTGAATATTGCCCGTGAAAACCCGGACCGGGAGGTGGTTTTCTTTGGCATTGGCTTTGAAACCACCGCTCCAGCCAACGCGATGGCTGTTTTTCAGGCCAAACAGCAGGGCTTGACCAACTTCTCTATGCTTGTTTCTCACGTGCTGGTGCCGCCGGCTATTTCCGCTATCCTGGACTCCCCTGCCAACCGGGTACAGTCATTTCTGGCTGCCGGTCACGTTTGCACCGTAATGGGCTATTGGCAATATGAGCCGCTGGTAGAAAAATATCAGGTTCCCATCGTTGTCACCGGCTTTGAACCTCTGGACATTCTGGAAGGGATACGCCTGACCGTTAAACAACTGGAAGAAGGTCGAGCCGAAGTCGAAAATGCTTACCCCAGGGCCGTTGCGCGTGAAGGGAACAAACCGGCCCAAAAAATGCTGTCCGACGTTTTTGAAGTAAGCAACCGCACCTGGCGAGGCATCGGCCAGATTCCGCAAAGCGGCTGGAAACTACGCGACGAATACCGCGACTATGATGCCGAAATAAAATTTGGCGTTGGACACATTCAAACCCAGGAATCACCGCTATGCCGCAGCGGCGAGGTGCTGCAAGGCTTGCTCAAACCCAACCAGTGCCCTGCCTTTGGCCAAGAGTGTACCCCTCAAAACCCCCTGGGCGCGACTATGGTTTCCAGCGAGGGCGCTTGCGCCGCCTACTACCAGTATGGACGTTTTGCAAAATCAATCGCCGGCAAGGACAATTAATCAATGACCAACACCCTAAACTTTGAAAACTGGGTTTGCCCGCTCCCCCTCCAAAACCATCCCACCATTATTATGGGCCACGGCGGCGGCGGCAAACTCTCCGCCGAACTGGTGGAACATCTCTTTCTGCCCGCCTTTAAAAACGAGACGCTTGAAAATCTTGGCGACTCAGCCGTTCTCGACCTTACATCCAAAATCCAAAATCCAAAATCCAAAATCCAAAATCTTCCCCGTCTTTCCTTCTCCACCGACTCCTTTGTTATCCGCCCCCTATTTTTTCCCGGCGGCAATATTGGCGACCTGGCTATCAACGGCACAGTCAACGATATAGCTATGAGCGGCGCCCAACCTCTCTATTTGAGCGCGGGCTTTATTTTAGAAGAAGGGCTGTCGCTGGAAATGCTGGGAACTATTGCCGAGTCAATGGGGCAGGCCGCCCGTCAGGCAGGGGTTACGCTGGTAACGGGCGACACCAAAGTGGTAGACAAAGGTCACGGCGACGGCGTCTACATCAACACCTCCGGCCTGGGGCTGATCCCGGAAGGGGTAAATATTGCGCCCCACCGCGCTTGTCCGGGCGACGTAGTAATTGTTAACGGTGATATTGGCGTTCACGGCGTCGCCATTATGAGCGTAAGAGAGGGGCTGGAGTTTGAAACAACCATAGAAACCGACTCCGCGCCGCTTAACGGCCTGATTGCGGCAATGCTGGATGTCACCCCGGATATTCACGTACTGCGCGACCCCACACGCGGAGGCGTAGCCTCTGCCCTTAACGAAATTGCCCAGGCATCAAAGGTGGGAATTGCCCTGGATGAAAAGCAGATGCCGGTTTCCGGGCCGGTAAGGGCCGCTTGCGAGTTTTTGGGGCTGGACCCCTTTTATGTGGCTAACGAGGGAAAACTCATCGCCATTGTACCGGCCGCAGTTGCCGAGCCGCTGCTGGAACGAATGCAACAGCATCCCCACGGAACAAAAGCAACCGTCGTTGGCCGGGTAACAGATCAACATCCCGGCCTGGTTGTAGCCAAAACCGGTCTGGGCGGAACCCGCGTGGTGGATATGCAGGTAGGAGAACAGTTGCCAAGAATTTGCTAATTGTCCCCAAGCCGGCTCTGATCTCACAATGAGAAGGTGTTTCTTAAATCGTGTAAACCAGACCGCAGAGGTTTCTGAAGCCGATTTTAACTGTAAGTCAGGTTCATAACCGGGGCAAATTCGCTTAAAAATGTCTCGCAGAAAACCTCTGCGGTCTTTAAGAAACACGCTCTAAGGTGAATCAAATGTTTAAGCTCTTGCGCTACTTCTCAATTACAAGTTTGCTTGCTTTTATTGTCGTTGCTATTTTGCTGGGACTATTTTATCGGCAAACAGCAATCAATGATCTTATTGAGTTGGAAGAAAGCAAGAATGTGGCCCTGACCCAAGCAGTTTCCAATTCGTTATGGCCGCACTTCACCCCTTTTATCGCATCTGCCTCAGAGATGAACGGTGACGACCTACGGACGCACCCCGAAACCGCCAGACTCCGGCAAGCTGTTTTGGCCCAGATGAGTGGCCTGACAGTGGTAAAAATCAAGGTATACAACCTCGAGGGGACGACGGTTTTTTCAACAGACGCAGAGCAAATTGGCGAAGATCAGGGCGCAAATGCGGGTTTCCTTTCGGCGCGGTCCGGGCAAGTAACTAGCGAACTGTTCTACGACGGCACAAACACCTTTGAAGGTTCCACCGAAGGTCACATTGTCGAAAGCTATCTACCGATCCGGTCCGGCGACTCCTCAGAGGAAGTAGAAGGCGTTATTGAACTTTACAGCGATGTCACGCCACTGTTTCACAAAATAGAGCGTACTCAAAGAAATATTGTGGCCGGAGTTTTGCTTATCCTGGCCTTACTCTACGCTTTTCTCTTCTTTGTAGTCAAACGCGCTGACGGCATTCTCCAGCGCCAGTACGCCGAGCGCAGACAGGCAGAGGAAGCGTTGCGGGAAAGCGAAAGAAAAAATAGAGCCTTGCTTGATGCAATTCCTGATTTGATGTTTCGCTTTAGTAGAGAGGGTATTTATCTGGAGACAATACCAACCAAAGAGTTTGAATCACTGTTCCCTCTTGATGATTTGCTGGGCAAAAATGTAGTCGATGTGCTGCCGTATGAAGTGGCTCAACAGCAAATGCGCTACATTGAAAAAGCATTAAAAACCGACCAGGCGCAAACCTATCAATATGAGCTTCACGTTGATAACAAGACCCGCAACTACGAAGCGCGAAGCGTTGCCAGCGTAAAGGATGAAGTTTTGACCATCATCCGCGACATCACCGAGTTGAAGCAAGTGGAGACAGAGCGAGAGAAACTGATAGTGGAACTGCAAGAGGCGCTAGGCAAAGTAAAAACCTTAAGCGGGTTGCTACCCATTT
>JAJRVO010000177.1 GCA_024277275.1 Chloroflexota bacterium | reverse complement strand
TGAAGTAGTTTTGTGTTTTCCTGGTAGATAGACTGGTGGATTTGATTTTGCTGAGACATTGGCTTTCCTCCATCATTGTCAAATTAGCCTGCACTATGCCTCAGGGGGGCCGAATTGGCAAAATTTAGTCCAGGCTAAATTTTGATGTCGGGTAGTGAGAAGTTGCAGAGTTACAAAGTTGCAGAGTTGCAAGGTTACAAAGTTGCAAGAAAATAATGGGGCGACACCTTGCTACCCTGCTACTCTGCTACCTTGCTACCTTGCTACCCTGCAACCTTGCAACCTTGTTTTCCAAGCAAAGTCTTGGAAAAAACTTAGAGTCTGTGCGGGGTTAATATGGAAATAATCTTCCGCCTTTTAACTTTTATTCTGGGAGTCGCGTTTGTCTTTTGGACTCTGGTCTCTGCTATCCGAACTTTTGTGGTGACTCGTAGTGAAAATGTTTTTCTGACCCGGTTAGTGTTTCAGACCGTATTGCGTCTTTTTCAATTGCGACTGCGTTGGACATCTTCCTATGCTCAACGTGATCGAATAATGGCTTTTTTTTCTCCGGTTGCCTTGCTTATCCTGCCCGTAGTGTGGCTTATCTTTGTTACGTTTGGGTACACGGGCATGTTTTGGGCAGTTGGGGTTCGGCCCGTATACGAGGCTTTTTTGCTCAGCGGCTCCTCGCTGATGACGCTGGGTTTTGCCCCGGTCAAAAACCTGTTAGAAATAGCGCTGGCCTTCTCTGAGGCTACCATTGGCCTGGGTTTGGTAGCCTTGTTAATTGCTTATCTGCCGACAATGTTCACCGCGTTTACCGAGCGCGAGGCAGCCGTAAGTATGCTCGAAGTCCGCGCCGGCTCTCCACCCTCGGCAGTGGAAATGATAAAAAGGATGCACCGCATCAGGGGGTTGGAATACCTTAGCGAAGTCTGGCCCACGTGGGAAGGCTGGTTTGTTGATCTTGAGCAAACCCACACCTCCCTAATCCCACTGGTCTTTTTTCGCTCGCCGCATGTTGGGCAATCGTGGGTTGTGGCGGCGGGAACAATTCTGGATGCAGCCTCGCTGACTGCCTCGACGCTAGATATACCCCGCGATCCCCACGCTGACCTGTGCATTCGCGCCGGTTATCTGGCCCTGCGTAATATTGTTGGTTTTTTTGACCTACCCCATAACCCCAAACCTCTTCCGGGCGACCCCATCAGCGTCACCCGGGCCGAGTTCGATACGGTCTGTGAAGAGTTAGCCGTTGCAGGCGTTCCCCTAAAAACGGACCGAGATCAGGCATGGCGTGACTTTTCCGGCTGGCGGGTGAATTATGACGCTGTCCTTTTGATTCTGGCCGGGTTAACTATGGCCCCCTCAGCCCCCTGGTCCGGAGACCGGGCCATACGTCTCCCTGTGCGGCTGTTTAGGTAGACAAGCAGCGCGCAATGTCAGTGGAACACGTATTTTGCCTATGGCACGTTACGGCCGGCTCAACCAATGCCTGGGTTTATTGGGCCAAAAAAAGCCGGGCTATCAATAAACATCGCATCATTGGCGGTGATTGGTTTCGACGCGGCAAACGATAGTTCACCGCTTTTGACAGCCAATCAGGTGTGGTGTACGATACGCCAAAAGCTGCCCTTAAAACTTCCCGTTTCATTAAGAATTCATCATTCATCATTTTATACAAGGAGAACGCTTTGGAATGGTATCTCTATCCTGCTGTAATCGCCGCCGGTTTTGGGGCGGGTTTTATCAACACTCTGGCCGGTAGTGGGTCGTTAATTACTCTACCCCTATTGATCTTTTTGGGCTTACCGCCAACTGTAGCCAACGGTACCAATCGGGTTGGCGTTTTGTTTCAAAATGCGGTATCTGCTGCCAGTTTCCGGCGGCAGAAAATGCTTGATGTGCGGGGGGGGCTGATGCTGGCGGCGCCGGCTATTATCGGCTCTTTGATTGGCGCGCAAATAGCGGTTAATCTGGACGAGCAGTTAATGCGCCAAACCATAGGCGCCTTGATGGTTGCCATGCTGGTGGTCATCATCATCCGGCCTAAGCGCTGGCTAAAAGGGCGACCAGAGGCTTTGCAAGAGCGTCCCGGCTGGGGACAACTATTGATCTTTTTTGGCATTGGCATCTACGGCGGCTTTATTCAGGCCGGAGTGGGCATCTTTTTGTTAGCGGGCCTGGTATTAAGCGTGGGCTATGACCTGGTGCGAGCTAATGCGGTCAAGGTGCTGATTATCCTGTGTTTCACCCTGTTTGCTCTGGGCGTTTTTGTCATCAACGGGCAGGTTTGGTGGGGGATGGGATTTCTGCTGGCCGTTGGGAATGCTCTTGGAGGCTGGGTGGCAGCTCGAATGGCGGTGGAACGCGGGGCCGTCTTTGTGCGCTGGCTACTCATTGCGGTTGTGGCTGTGTCATCGGCCCAATTGTTGGGGGTGTTTAAGCTGATTGCCGGGTTGTTTTAAGTTTCTCTGGAGCGCCACTATCAGATAGTGTCAACAAACATTTGTTATTGAGTTTTAAAGAGACTCTCATTATAATTGAATTACTGATTTAACTAAGGAATCGGGATTAAATAACTGTCTCATTTCAGAGCGCAGTAAATGGTAATTAGTAATTAGGGATTGGCTTAATAACCAATTACCATTTACCATTTACCAATTACAACGTTGAGGGACAGAGCGCAGTAAATGGTAATTAGTAATTAGGGATTGGCTTAATAACCAATTACCATTTACCAATTACAATGTTGAGGGACAGTTATTTAATTCTCATTACTAAGCCTACATTTCGCACATTAAAAAATGAATAGATGAACAGAAAAAATGCCATTTATGAAGCGGAGTACCCCATAAAATGGTAAAACTGACCCATTTCCGGGGGCAAATGCTACATTTGCCTCCGGGTGGGTTAGCCTG
>JAJRVO010000176.1 GCA_024277275.1 Chloroflexota bacterium | reverse complement strand
GTGTTTCTTAAATCGTGTGGGCCAGACCGCAGAGGTTTCTAAAGCCCATTTTAACTGTAAGTCAGGGTCATAATCGAGGCAAATTCGCTTGAAAATATCTCGCAAAAAACCTCTGCGGTCTTTAAGAAACACGCTCTAAGGACAAAACAGAGTTAACCGCCAAAAGTCATCCACAAAGAAGCAGCCAACAAAACAATGGCCGCTCCCACCAGCCACCAATTCTCGCGCAGGCTCAAGGGCCAATCCGCACCGGAGGATGCGCCGGCCTCTATCGGCTGGGTGGTATCAAAACTGTGGAGCATCTGTTGCCAGGCGGCCACCGAGGCGGGCCGGTCTTTGGGATGAGGGGCCATTGCGGCCAGAATAACCTGGGCCATAGCCGGTGAAATATCGGGGTTGATCTCTTGAGGAGGCGGCAAAGACTCCGGCACAATGAATCGCTCCTGAGCGCTGGCCGGGATGTTGCCGGTTAGCAAATGATACATCGTTGCACCCAAAGCGTAAAGATCAGACCGGGCGTCGGTGTGGCCTAAGTGATCGACATACTGTTCTAAGGGCGCATAGGGCAGGCTTCCAGCCCCTTGCAGGCCGGTTAAAGTGTTGGGATCATTGGGATCAAGCGGTTTGACCAGGCCAAAATCAACCAACTTTAAACGGCCTTCAGGGGTGAGTTTGATGTTGGCCGGCTTGATATCGCGATGTAAAACCGGCGGCCGGCGAGAATGAAGATGCACCAGGGTGTCGCAAAGCTGATCCATCCAATCCATAACGGTAAGCAGGTCTAAAAAGCGGGTTTGGCGCCGGGCTTCACTGGCAATTTCCAGTAAATTCTGGCCGGCCACAAAATCCATTACCAGATAATCGCGCTGCTCAATAGAAAAATAATCGCTTACTTTGGGCAAGCCGGGGTGATCCAGCCGAGCCAGGGTTGAGGCTTCTTGATGAAACTGTTTGCGGACGCCTTCAACAACCTGCTCGCTCAGGTTGGGTTGCAGTACAATCTCTTTAATGGCGCAGCGACGGCCATCCAGCCGGTTATCATCGGCCAGGTAAACCGTGCCCATCCCGCCGGCTCCAATAAAGCCCATTATTTTATAGCGATTACGCAGCCTGTCGCCCGGTTGAAGATTTGTGGTCATAAGCAATGGACAATGAGTAATGAACAATGAACAATGAGCAATTGATAATTGCTCATTGTTCATTGCTCATTGCTAATTGATAATTGATAATTGATAATTGATAATTGTTCTTTGCTAAGAGTATCTCAATATAAAATTGCTGTCAAGCAGGAGGGGGCTATGGAAAATTTACAGACTGAAAAAGCGCTTTTAATCTGGAGAGAAGACGACCTGATTAAAGACCAGTGGATTTTGGACGACGCGCAACCGGAAATCACAGTTGGTCGCTCACCTGATTGTGTGGTGAGCATCCCGGTTCGATGGATTTCTCGTAACCACGCCCTGCTGCGTCGAGAGAAGGGGCAATTTGTGTTGGAGGATGCGGGGAGTAAAAACGGGGTCTTTGTAAACGGCCAGCGTGTGGTTAAATCAAAACCCCTGAATGATGGCGACATTATCCAACTGGCCCCCGGCTTGGAGCTAATTTACGTTGACAGCGAAGCCACAGCCCCGCTGCCCGGCAGAAAAGGATTGGGCCTGCAAATTGACGCCACAGAGCGACAGGTTTATGTGCATGGACAATTAATTACCCCGTCTCTCAGCAATCAGCAGTACCAACTGCTGGCCAAGTTAGCCGAGCAGCCGGGCAAAGTTTACAGCCGGAGCGAAATCATCAAGGCCGCCTGGCCCGGCGAAGCCCCCGAAGGCGTCACCGACGACGCCATCGACGCCCTTGTACGCCGCCTGCGCCAGCGCCTGGCCGAAATTGAGCCGGAGCATAACTTTATTGTCACCGTACGGGGGTATGGGTTCAGGTTAGATAGCGGAGTGGGGTAACGCTCCAAAATAAGCCGCCCACCTGATACCTCCATTTGACCAACCTACTTCCTATTTCCTACTCCCTGCTTCCCGAATTACAGAAAATTCTATAAAAATTTGTCCCCCCAAAAAAACACAGGTTTATAACATCAAAACGCTTTTTAGAACGCAATTGTTTACCCAAAATCGTAAACCTATCGGGGCTATTCCTAATTATTGAAGGTTAATACACCCGCATAAATCTTTGCCATTCGTCACAATCCGTGCTAAACTATTTTTACTTAATTCCCAAGCCCCCGTAGCTCAGTGGATAGAGCATTGGCCTCCGGAGCCATGTGCGGGCGTTCGAGTCGCCCCGGGGGTATTTTATCGAGAGTTTGACCCAGGTTACGATAAGAATAGCTGCCGTATGAGATGATTTTTGATCTAAATAACCCGTATCTTTGTTATATAAAAAGCCTTACCTGAAATCCGGTAAGGCTTTTTTATTTTTGTCGAAAAATTAGTATCTTCTCAAAACGTGCAGTCCCAACGCCTTGCCGTTGGCCTGAAAGGGGAATTGACCGGTACGAGGTGATAAGATATGTGATTAAAAAAACGTTAATGAGATTTTTTTAGCGTAAAGCTAGAAGATAATGTTAGGAGTTTTAGGGCTACAGCGGAGTGATGACGTTCATCCACTGAACCCTAAAACCTGTGATGAGGTACCTCTAGTTACACACTTAAAATGGGGAAGGCGGGACTCGAACCCGCACGCCTCGCGGCACATGATCCTAAATCATGCTTGTCTGCCAATTCCAACACTCCCCCGTGGGGATAGGATTGATGTGTCAAAATTGTACCACCTTCCCCGCTTTCAGGCAAGAAATTTGTTGTCAAGGTAAGAACAATATAACCTCGCTTCAAGATTAGACACGTAACCAAAAGTGTGTAACATGTATCCGGTCAATGAAGCTAATATCAAAAAACTCATTCCGGCAAAAATATCAAAATCAACTCGAAACACTCTTTGTTTTCATCCTGGCTGCCTCCGTCCGGCTCACCTCGCTCAATGTATTCCGGGCCGTAGACGAGGAGGACCGCTGGGCCTGGGCTGTTGATTTTTACCGGGCGCTGCTGGCCGGCGATTTGCCCGCCACCCTGGTGGGCGACGGCTATCCCGGCATTTTTCCGGTTTGGCTGGAGACAATCTGGCTTTTTATCGCCTCGCTTTATCGTTCTGTCCTGCAAGGAGGTTGGTTAGACAACGACGGTCTCTACCTGCTTATCCACCAATGGAGCCGCAACGACCACCTATGGGCGCAGCGTTTCCCGGTTGTGCTGACCAACACCATCCTGGTGGTAATCATCTTCCTTTATCTCCGAAAACTCTTCGGCCGGCGAGTGGCTCTTCTATCGGCAATTTTAATTAGTCTCGACCCCTTCTACCTCAGCGACAGCCGCGTTAACCGGGCCGAAGGCTTGCTAACCGGCCTGATGACCGTTTCCTTGTTGGCCTTAATTGCATCGCATCGCCGTTCTACCAATACAACGCAAGTAAATTGGCGACACCTGCTCATATCTGCCATATTTGGCGGCCTGGCCTGGCTCACCAAATCACAAGCGCTGGTGTTGGCGCCAATGTTTACCGTTATCAGCCTCATCTGGTATTTGCGGGCCGAGACAAATTGGTCTTTAGCTCTGCGCCGCTGGCTGGTGACTATGATCGCTTGGGGGCTGGGCGCAGCGATCACTTTTATCCTGCTCTGGCCTGCTACATGGACTGTACCCGGCCCTACCTTTACCCTTATGTTCAACTACATCACCCGCAAAGTGGGCCAAGAGGGAGTCAAGCTCTTTTTTCTGGGTCAAACTATTCTGGATGAAGACCCCGGCCTACTTTTCTATCCGGTCATTTTCATCCTCCGCACCACACCCCTGATGCTATTGGGGCTATTACTGGCAATATGGCTATTTATTCGACACAAATTTCCGGTCAATTACCAATTACCAATCCCTTGGATTGGCCCAATTACCAATTACCAATCTCAAAAAAACCGCACTCCCCTCAAAACTCACCTAACTTATTGGCTTGATGACGCCGGGATTTGGGTTTTAGCAGCCTATGCGCTGCTCTACATCGGGGGAATGAGCCTGGGTAGTCACAAACAAGATCGTTTTTTGATGGCCGCTTTTCCGGCGATGAATGTACTGGCCGCTATAGCTTTTGTCAGCCTGACCAGGTGGCGCGACTGGTCGACCAAACGCGTGTGGATTGGCGGGGGCATGTTGTTAGCGATGCAACTGGCTACGGCTCTCCCTTTTCATCCCTATTATTTTTCTTACTTCAATCCCCTGATTGGGGGCGGGCCGATTGCCGCCGGTTTAACCCGAATTGGCTGGGGTGAAGGGATGGATCAGGTAGGCGACTATTTGCAAAGCCAGGATAATGCCGACTCGTTGGTAGTAGCCTCCCGTTTTTCCAACTATCTCTTGGGATTTAAAGGACAAAGCCTCCACCTGGGCGATGATTTTGAATGGTTGCGAGCCGACAAAATTATCTTTTATATTCAGCAATCCCAGCGAATGTTAGACCCCAGTCCCGGTATAATTCGTTATTTTCAGCAGCACGTTCCCCCGGAAAAAGTCATCACCATCAACCGCATCGACTACGCCCGCATTTACCCTAACCCCATCCAATATCCTGCCGACACAATGGCCGACGAATTAAAGGATGAACTGGCTTTGTTGGGCTATCGCTGGAAAAAAGAAACGGAAACCACAGCCGCCGTACAACTCATCTGGGAAAACCTGCACGGCGAGGCCAACCCGGTGGGTGTCCGTCTATGGGTGGCTCAAGACACTCACAGCGATTGGCTGCCCTGCGTCACTATGCCCGGCTTTGAAACAGAAAGCAAAACCTACGGAGCCATCGTAGAGAGCGAGTGCCGCCTTTCCGCTATCAGCCTGCCGCCCGGTTTGTATGATTTGCAAATTGGCGTGCAGCAGCCCGGCTCAGAGTGGTTGCCGCTTGCCTTTGCCGCCGGTTGGTCAGCAGTAGAGTTAACCGCAGACGGCGCTTTAAATCGGGCGACACCGGAAACCGCCTTCTCCCGTATGGCCGATGAAGCCGTGCCTGCTTCCGCAACCCGGCTGGAACACACCTATTTCGACCACATTCGCTTGCTGGCCTACAAGCTGGCCCCGGAGCATCTGCAACCCGGACACCCCATCGAAATCACCCTTTACTGGCAAGCGCACCGAGTCCTGGAGCAAGATGCAGATGTTAGCCTGCAACTCTTTGTAGGTAACGACCAGCGTGTGGCCCTGGCTAACGGCCCGCCAATTGGCGGGCACAGTACGCGCCCTACCAGCAGTTGGCGACCCGGCGAGGTCATCCGCGATGTTTGGTATTTGGACATCCCGCCGGAAACGCCTGCCCCGGCCCTGCTTCGCCTGGATGTCGGCCTATTTTTGCCGGAAACGCTTAAGCCTTTACCGGTACAAAACCTAGCCGGAGAAGACATCCCTGCCGCCATTGCCAAGATACAGCTAGAACCGAAAACATGGCCCGCCTACCGGGGAGATAACGCCGTAAACTTCACCTTTGGCAGTGCAATCAAATTGATAGGCTACAAAACCAACACGGCAGAAGATAACGTGCTTGACGTAACGCTATATTGGAAATCGCTCGCTCCGGTGGATGAGTCGTACACAACCTTTCTACACTTGCTCAATGCCGATGGGGCGCTGGTTGCGCAGAGTGATGTTGCTCCGGCTCAGGGTCTCTTTCCCACCTCGGCCTGGCAGCCGGGCGATGTGGTTTTAAGCCAACACCGGCTGGCGTTGCCTGCCAACTCGTCTCCCGGTGTTTACACCATGATGGCAGGTATGTATAATCCCGCCGACGGGGTGCGTTTACCTGTACTCAATGCCCAAAATCAAACCTTAATCAACGACGCCGCTCCTATCGGTCAGATAACCGTGAATATTGGAGACTAAAGCTAAACTCCAACAGCGTTGAGTGGAAAGTTAGATTAACACTTGGCCTATAAAATTCGTAATGCGTAAAATGTAACGATTTGGCCCTATAGCAAGTCATTACAAATTACAAATTACAAATTACAAATTACAAATTACGAATTACGGCATAGAAGTGTCAATCTAACTTAAACCATGCCGATTACCGATTTAAATTCTTAACGTTCATCATTCTGCACCACAGGCAAAAACTCTTTGTCAAATTTGAGTAAAGTAATCCAAAATCCAAAATCCAAAATCCAAAATCTATGGGGGTGGCGTGGAGCAATTTTGGCTATCACCGCCCTGGCCTTTTATCTGCGACTGCGCTCCTTGACCTTGTTTCAATTCCACATTGATGAGTTTTTCACCCTAACCGCCGCCAACCTAATTGCCAAATTGGGAGCGCCGCTTTATCCTACGGGCCTGTTTTATGATCCGGGTCTGCCATTTTCATATATTAGCGGCGTGTTGTTCCGGCTACTGGGTTTTAGCGAAGCCCTGGGACGCTGGCCGGCGGTAATCTTTGGCACGCTGGCCGTGGTAACGGTCTATTGGTTAGGCAAGCGAGTACTCCGTTCGCCGGCGGTAGGAGCGTTGGCGGCGCTGTGGTTCGCTCTGAGTTTGGAATCGGTGGAGTGGAGTGGCCGCGCCCGGATGATTACGCTGGCCCAATGGCTGGCGCTGTTTTCAGTGGCGATGTTGTGGTTAGGCTTAACCAGAGCCTCGGTGCGACACCGGCTGTGGTTTGCCCTGAGTTACGGGGGGACGCTACTGACCCATTTTTCAACGGTGGTTCTGATGCCGGCCTGGTTTATAGCAGCAGTCGCCCTGTGGCGGGCAAAGGCAATGCACTTTCAGCGGGCGCTTCTCCGTGACAGCCTGTTTCTGCTTCTCACTTTTGGTCTGGCTATTTCGTCCGGCATTATCTTCCAACCCCCGCCCTCTGTCGAGTTTCAAACAAGCAACGGCGGTCTGGATACCAAAGCGGGCATATTAACCAACAAGTTTCTGCAAATCCCTTCAGACGTAGGCCACGCCTGGGAAGCGTATGTCCCTTATTTTATCGACCTGCCACACGGACCGGTATTGGCTTTGGGCATTATCGGGTTAGCAATTAGCCTGGCTCGTCTGGCTCTTGCTCAAAGCGGGTCCATGACCCGCCCGGCTGACCAGCCAAAACCGCCGGATCACAAACTCGGCTTGAGCAAGAAATCGGCGGATAATTTCAGTCATCGCCGCCAACGCGATGTTGGCGCTCTCTTCTTGGGAAGTATCTTTATAACCGTAATGCTTACCCTGACGCTGGTCATTGCCCCTCACTGGCAGCGGTCTCGCTATCTGCTAATGCAGGTTCAGGGGATTTTTCTGCTGCTGGGCGCGCACGGCTGCCGGGAAATTGTTCTCTGGTTTCCCTGGTCGCGCCGGCAAAACTTTTGGCAAATTAGCGGGGCAATTATTCTGGCCGTGGCTGTCTCAGTTCCCTTTTTGTCATCATTGGAGCCTTTGTTCGACTCCGGCAGCGCCGGTTGGAATCGCTACGACCAGGCATTTGAATATGTGCGAGACAATCTGACCGACGGAGATAAAGTGGCGTCCATGCACCCCCCGGCCAGTCTGCTTTATCTCGACCAGAGCGACTACTACCTGGTGCAATCATCGCCCAAACTCATTGCTCGACCCGATGGGACGTTGGGCGACCGTTATACCGGCGCAATCTGGCTACAATCGGCAGACGAATTTAATAATCTGCTGGCCGGTCCAGACAAGGTTTGGCTGGTCACGCAAGAGTTCTGGTTATTTAACAGTTACGATGACTATCTGCAACAGCAAATTCTATGGCAAATGGACAAATTGTGGGGTGAAGGCGGAGTGTGGGCGCTGGCCGGCCGCCCCGGAGCCTGGCCGCTGGCTCAAGAAGTCGACACGGTTCTGAATGTTGAGTTTTATGAGGGAACACGTTTACTCGGTTTCAGCGCCAACCCGTCTACGCCAGCGCGGGGCGACACGGTACGACTCACTCTCTTTTGGCAAGGCGCTATTCCCCACGGAGCTAAAGTATTTGTTCAAATGAGAGATGCCAACAACAACACTGTAGCCCAGGCCGACCACTTTATTTACGACGGCAAAGTGCCCATCTCGCGCTGGCCGGCGTTGCTAAAAAACGACACCGCTATCCGAGATGGCGCAACGCTGGTTATACCACCTGACCTGGAACCAAGCGTTTACCGGATAGTAACCGGCTTTTATCACCCGGAAACTTTTGAGCGGCTAGGCGTTGTCAATGACCAGAGCGGGGAAAACGCTGTTATTTTAAGCGAGTGGAATGTAGAATAAAAAACAGGAACGGCTTATGCTTTCTATCGTAATTCCTCTGTTCAATGAGGAAGGAAACCTAAAATTACTGCACCAGAAATTGGTTATAGTCCTGACCCCATTGGACCAACCCTACGAGATTATTTTCGTCGATGACGGCAGCACCGACAACTCGCCGGAAATTTTGCGCGACTTACACAACCAGGATGCGGCTGTACAAGTCATCCATTTTCGGCAAAATTTTGGCAAAACTGCCGCGCTAACGGCCGGCTTTAGGCAGAGCCGGGGCCAAGTCATCATCACCCTTGACGCGGACCTGCAAGACGACCCGGCTGAGATTCCGGCCTTACTCGATAAACTCAACCAAGGTTACGATCTTGTGGCAGCCTGGCGACACCATCGCCAAGACCCCAGAGATAAAACCTGGCCCTCGCGCATCTTTAATTGGGGAGTTTCAACCTTTAGCGGCCTTCACCTTCACGATTTCAACTGTGGTTTCAAAGTGTATCGCCGGGCCGTGACGGAACAAATCTCACTATACAGCGATTTTCATCGCTTTATTCCGGTATTGGCAGCAGGCAAGGGCTTCCGCGTTACCGAGTTGCCGGTACAGCACCACCCGCGTCATTCCGGTAAATCCAAGTACGGAGCCGGTCGAACCATCAGGGGGCTTTTAGATTTTGTAACTGTGCTTTTTTTGACCACATATCTCCGGCATCCTTTGCGTCTTTTTGGCGCAACCGGCTTAATTATCTTTGGCATTGGTAGCTTAATTGAATTTTATTTAGCCATACTCTGGTTTATGAGAAGCTTTGGCTTAATGGATGTCGGCCCCATTGGAACGCGCCCGCTTTTTACCGTCGGCATATTGGCCATTATTTTGGGCATTCAACTTTTTTCCACCGGCCTGTTGGGAGAAATGGTCCGATATTTCACTTTTAAGCCTGAACATGAATATACTATCGAAAGAATTCTAAAGAAGGAGTGGCCCATAAACAAATAGCTGTTTATGGGTAATCATCCATTGAGTCAACACGGAAATCGACAAAAACACCTCAGTAACAACCCTGTACAACGTTTTTTGCTCGACAAATTCCATCAAAAAATTCTTCGCCTTATCCGGCAAACGGGAGTCCGCCGGTTATTAGATGTTGGGTGCGGCGAAGGATTTGTTATTAACTATTTACAGCGTCATAATCTATCTGTTGCCGCGATGGGGGGAGATTTTAGCCTGGATGCGCTTTTATGGGGTTGCGCCAACCTGAATCACAACGCTCCGTTGACAAACTTTAATATTCATCACTTACCGTTTCCTGATGATAGTTTTCCATTGGTCACCTGTTTGGAAGTGTTAGAGCATTTACCTGATTCAGCCGCCGGTTTACAGGAATTGGCCCGCGTTTCATCGGAGTATGTGCTGCTCAGCGTCCCCCACGAACCCTTTTTTAGGGGAGGCAACTTGCTGCGGGGCAAACATTTGGCAGCATTTGGCAACGATCCGGAACATCTTCATAACTACAGCGGGCGCAGTTTTAGGCAAATGGCAAAGAGCGTGGTCGATATTATCTGGCACGGTTATGTATTTCCGTGGCAAATTGCTCTAACTCGCAAGCGGCAACGTTAAACAAGGTTGCAAGGTTGCAGAGTTGCAAATTACCGAACCTGCTACCCTGCAACCTTGTAACCTTGATCGACAAAGAATTATTAACCCAAATGCCTAAGACGCTAATTTGGAGAACTTAATGACGACACAATCAATAGCCGGCACCCCGAAACAGGCGGTTCAAAACCCAACCTGGCCTTTTATTGAACTTCTTTTGGCCGGGGTTGTTATGCAAGTTATCTACGTAACGTACATTATTGCCTTTCCCCTAATCTCCAACACCCAGGCCGGCGGGCCGGCTGCCGATCTGGAAATCCTGATGCGCGATTATCGTTGGTTTGCTCCAATTTACGCCGCAGGCATTGTGATTTTGTATTATCTTTTCTGGCGAATGATGCAGACCGTCGCGCGGATTGCCCCGCACGTAAGATATACCAATCCTTTAGCAAAAAGCACAACCAAACCAGAGCCTTTGCATTACATGTCCGCCCACACAATTCATCGCCTCAAGCTATTCATCCTTATTTTTGGCTTTCTCTTTAGCTTTACCCTGGTCTGGCTCTACCCCATTACGGCCAATGATGTTTTTCGTTACGTGCTTAGGGGACGCATTTGGACAATCTATAATGAAAGTCCAATGTTGGTTCCGCCTAACGCTCACCCTGACGATCCTTACATAGCTTTTGCCGGTGAATTTGGCAATTGGGTGTCCGGTTACGGTCCGTTATGGGAAATTGTTGTTCAGGCCCCGCTACGTTTGGGGGCCACAGATATGGTCCCCGGCACAATTGGCCTTAAGTTTGTGGTGTTACTGTCTTATGTGGGTTGCGCCATTTTGCTGGGCTGGTTTGCCGTTCCGGAACAAGGCTCTCAACTTACAGCCCTGCTCTTTTTTGCCTGGAATCCGCTTATTCTAATTCAGGGAACGGGCAACGGTCACAACGATTTGGTTTTTATGCTATTGATGGTTTTGGGGATTATTTTGTGGCAGCGAAACTTGTGGTGGGCCGCAGCGCTGGCGTTAACATTGTCGGTTCTGGCCAAGGCGTCGGCTTTGCTTATTATCCCGCTATTTGGCATAGCGCTGCTACGCAATGAGCCTACCTGGCAACAGCGTATCCTCAAAAGTTTGGGCGCAATTTTAATCGGCCTGATAACGGCTTACCTGGTTTACTCCATCCTTGGCCCGGTAACAGAAACGCTACAAGGCGTGACAGACATGTTAACCACTCGACGCGGCTTTGCCATTGCCTCCGGGACACGGATGGCCCTGCGCGAGGTCATCCCCCGGCAAATTGCCGAACCGATTCCCAGAACAACCGGACGCTATATCTTTATCCTCTTTTATGCCTGGCTGCTGTGGCAGCTTTGGCACAACAAGCTAAATCTGGTAACAGCCGCATTTTTGGCTTACTTTAGCCAGTTGATGCTGGGTCGAACCTTTAGAATTTGGTATCCATTATGGTTGATCCCGTTAACGGCCATTCACCTGACTCCGGCCACCTTTTGGCGTACGACGCTCTTTGGCCTAACCGCCGAGTTGTCAATTATCAACTATTTTGTTGTCTGGCGTTGGTGGCTGCGAGATTTTGCGTGGGGCAAAACCGGCCACTTAAGCCAATATTGGAACTACTGGACCATCATGCATCTTCTCACCGTACCCTGGCTGTTTGGCGTTCCCCTCTTTGGGCCAATTATTATGAAACGCATCAAGAACCTGGACAAGCCAAAACCAAAAAGGATGCGGGAGTAAGAAGTAGGAAGTAGGGAGTAAGGACTTTCCCCCTACTTCCTACTCCATACTTCCTACTCCCCGGTTACATAAAATCTTCTTACAAAAAAGCAAGGACTTAAATGTCAAGGCATTAAGAAGAATCCATTGCTTTACAACTCAAGAAACGAATGTTATAATTTTACATAGTCATGAAAAATCAAATCATCCTTCTTCACCCGTACTTTAATTGCTCCCTAATTGACCGAGGTTCACCATGATCCTGCCGGAGGTCGACGAGTTTGCCTCTCGTTTCCCCAATGAAATCAGAACCCTTTTGACAATGTTACGCATGGGCAATTTAGGCGGGTTAGCCGTAGCCGAATGTGATGATCTTGATTTACGCATCCGTCTTTTTGATTATTTTCGCCGTCGCCTTGAGGCCGACAGCATTTACCTGTTCAACTACGAAGTCAGCGTTAAAGACACCAATTTGGTTCGCAGCCTAACTGAACTAACCGACCAGCCTCGCTTTAAAAACCTGGAACTGACCGGCAAATATAAATCCATTGCCATCTTTGTTTACGGCATTGAGAAATTTAACAACGAACAGCGTGAGCAATTTGTCAAACTGCTCAACTTTTTAAGAGACAGATTAACCATAATTGCCCACCCTGTTATCATTTGGGGCGCTTCGGCCTTTGTTACCCAACTGGCTCGCAACGCGCCCGATTTTTGGAGTTGGAAAGGTCACTTCTTTAGTTTTCCTTCACCCGCTCCTCTTGATTTAAAAGATATCGGCAACAAAACCGGGTCAGGCGAGCTTTATGGCAATCTGCCGCCAATTCATCGTTATCTCCGCCAGGTCATCGAAGACCCCGATTACCATGTCTGGAAAGAGTTGTATCTTCCTCTCAAGGCCAATCGCGCCGATGAAACAGTTGGCCCCTTCCCTCCAAGACATACCCTAACTTTTAACGAACTACGCCAATTAGCGCCTCTTTTCCCTACTGCCGAATCCGTTGCCGCTAACGAGATAATTTTTGAACGGGGCGAACAAGGCGACAAATGCTACGTGATTGCCACCGGAGAGGTAGAGGTACTGGTGCCAGACGCTTTAGGCACCGACATTGTTGTCTCTAAACTTGGCAAAGGCGATTTTTTTGGCGAAATTTCTTTGATTAAGCAAGTTCCTCGTACTGCCACCGTCCGCACCACCAAACCCACCAAATTGGTTATAGTGACCCATCGCTCACTTAGTTTGCTTAACCACAAAGCTCCCGCCGTGCTCGATATTTTAACTGACATTGCCCAACGGCGGCTGGAAGCCAGATCAAAGGACCCTCAAGAAGGCGTCTCGCCTTTGCGACGCTTTGCTATGGAAGGGTCCAGCTTAATGCGCGATGCCCCCATCGACGCGCGGGAACTGATAGCCAACGACCGTCGGGCTGTGATTTTGGGCGAGGCCGGAGCCGGTAAAACCACCGTTTTGCGGCGCCTCATGCTTGACACAGCCGAAACTGCCGACCATGTGCTTGGAACATCGCCAGACATGATTGTTTTGCCCATTTTTATCAAGCTGGGCGCGCTCACCCCTGATAAAACTGTCGAACAACTTATTCTTGAATCTTTTGCCGGCTATGACCTTAATGAGATTGAAACAGAAGAAGATGTAACCCGCTTGCTTAACGGCAAAAACTCAGGCGAGACTCCCATCCATTCCATTCTTTTCTTGATGGATGGTCTTAATGAAATGCCCGCTCAGGAGCAAACGCGTCAGGAACTCA
Source organism: Chloroflexota bacterium (assembly GCA_024277275.1). Classification (GTDB taxonomy): domain Bacteria; phylum Chloroflexota; class Anaerolineae; order 4572-78; family J111; genus JAJRVO01. The sequence continues at coordinate 13,238 of JAJRVO010000176.1, read as the reverse complement.
ACCGCTTCATTCGTCAATACGGGCAGCATCGCTTTGTTCTTTCTTGCCGGATGCAGGACTACACCACCTTGCACAACTTTAGGACGGCAATGCTGCAAAGATTATCCGGCGAAGATATCGAGGCGTTTTTGGTGAACTATCTCCGGGCAGAGCAGGGTCGAAAAGTCGCCCGAGAAATTTATAGCGACCCCCAACTGGAAGACCTGGCCCAAAACCCTTTGGCCCTCTTTATGCTGGCCCAAATTGCCAAACGAAGCGACGAAGCGCTCCCCAAAAACCGGGGCGTTCTCTTTGAAGTTTTTACCGACAACCTGCTGGAACGCACCGACCGCGAATGGCAAAAAGCCTTTGGCCAGGTCAAATCGCAGATCCCGCTTAAGCTGCGTAAAAATGCTCTGGCCAGCTTGGGACTGGCTATGCAGGAAGAAGAAGCCTGGAGCTTTTCCCGCGAGCGATGGACGGAGATTGTTGCCAACGAACTTCAAGTATTCCTGGAGCTGGAAGACACGCCCTCTGACGAAGATAATAAACTCAAGAGCCTGACTCCGGATGACGTTCACGAAGAAACCAAAAACAGCGGTTTGGTCCGTTATTCAGAAAGCCGGGCCGGGGTTGAGTTTGCTCACCATACCTATCAAGAGTTTTTTGCCGCCCTGGCCCAACGCGAACAGGGTTGTGAGCTTGAACCCCATCTACGCACCAACGAGGCTCGCCGACGCTGGCAAGGAACTATTGTGCTGCTCTACGGCATTGCCCGGGACCAACCCGCCCTATACTCCAAAATTTTGGGGGATGACAACGATTACGCCCGTATCTGGCTGGCCGCCCAATGTCTGGCCAACTCCGGCGAGGAAATTGCGGTAGCCCTGCAACGCCTTGAACGCACTTTGCCTCTGACCCAACACTTTGCCCTGCTCTTTAGCGCGGGGTTGGCCAGTCGCCAAATGGGCCGCTTCCCGGAGTCGCTCTCTTACCTGCATATGGCCAGCGAAGAGTCTCCCGGTTCGGCTGAGATACGCTACGAGCTTGGCTCCCTCTACCGGAAAGTTGAACAGTACGAGCGAGCCATTGAACACCTGGAAGAAGCCATCCGGCTCCGCTCAGATTTTGTTGACGCCTATAACCAACTGGGCATTACTTATCACGACCAGGGTAAATATCTTGAAGCCCTAACCGTATTTAGAGCCACCACCCAGCTTGAACCAGCCAACGCCCATCACTTTTATAATCTGGGCACTACCCAAAAAATTGTGCGCGACTACGCCGCCGCCCGCCAATCTTTCCGCACCGCCCTCAAACTTAAAACGGACTACTCCGAGGCCCAAACCCAGCTATCCCTCCTTGAAAAAGCCCTGGCGACCGGCGTGGTGCGCGTGCTGGAAAATATCCCCATTCTCAGCAAAATGACTCTGGAGCAAAGTGTTGTGCTGGCCAACCGCTTTCGGGTGGCCGAGTTCAGACCCGGCCAGATTATCTTCCACATGGGCGAAACGGGCGAAACCTTCTACGTCATCGAGGCGGGCGAGGTAGAAGTGCTGGCCCCGGATATGGGCGGGCAGCCCAGCGGCGTTATTAACCGCCTGGGTCAGGGCGACTTCTTTGGCGAGATTGCCCTGCTGCGCGCTATTCCTCGCACAGCGACCATCCGCGCCGTCAGGCCGACCCGGTTGTTGGCTATCAGTCGCAAAGATTTTGAGAGTGTGGTCAAAAAATATCCTTCTATCGCCCACACCCTGGCCGAAACCTCAAGCCTGCGCCTGTTGCGCGACCGCCAAATTGGCCGCAGAGGCGATTTGGACCGCTACTACGACCCCGGCTACATTGCCGAACTGACTCATCAAACCGAAGTAACCGTGGTGATGGGCGACATCCACGGCTCAACCTACTTAACCAATTCCATTGGCCCGGAACTGATGGTGGCCTATTTAGATGAGTACCTGCTCCGTATGTCAACCATTATTGTGCAGGCCGGCGGGGCAATGGATAAAAGTTTGGGCGACAGCGTGATGGGCGTGTTTGGCAACTTCCCCGGTCGCCATGAAGACGACAAAGTAACCTCCGCCAACTCTGCCCTGTTGGCCGCCCTCAAAATGCGTCAAGCCTATGTGCTTTTGCGCGACGAGTGGAAACGTGAAAGCCCCGAATTTGCCAAAACCGGCATGGGCGTCGGTATCAGCACCGGCAAGGTAAAAACCGGCACGGTCGGCCCCGAAGCAACGATGGTTGGCCCCGCCGTCAACCTCTCCAGCAAATTGAGCAAGCTGGCTATCCGCGGCCGCACCGAAAGCGAAATCTACATCGATGCCCGCACCCAAGAGCTTATCGGCAACGCCTTCATTATCGAACCAATTGATTTTGCTTACACCCGCAAAAAGGTTGGGGTGGATTTAGAGGCTTACCGCATTACCCGGCTGCGGTAAGAAAATAGAAGGTAACTGTTCACCTCACAATATGGAGTCAAAAATCAAGAATTCAATTCAACCCACCCCCGGCCACCCGATGCCGCTTGGGGCTGTTGTGGCCGATACCGGCACAAACTTTGCCATCTTTAGTCGACATGCGACCCGTGTTTGGTTACTCCTTTTTGACCAGGCGACGAGCGATACCCCAACCCACGCCTTTGAACTGGACCCCGTCGCCAACCGCACCGGCGATATCTGGCACATTCACCTGTCTGGTGTGAGGCATGGTCAACCTTACCTGTACCAGATAGACGGCCCTTATGAGCCGGAGCAAGGGCATCGCTTTAACAAACACAAACCCCTGCTCGACCCCTACGCCAGAGCCATTGCCAGCGAATTTGAATGGGACCTTAGCCAGGCTTACGGGTATTATCAAAACTTGCCTGAAATGGATTTGTCTTTTTCAATCACCACCCACTTTGCCGGAACGCCCAAATGTATTGCCTACGGCAACGACGGTTTTGATTGGCAGGGCGACCGTCCCCTTAACCGCCCTTTGAATGAAACCATTATCTATGAAACCCACGTGCGCAGCCTGACCTGTCACCCCAGCGCAGGCGTGAAACACCCCGGCGCTTATATGGGCGTAGTCGAAAAAACCCCCTACTTTAAAGAGTTGGGCGTAACCGCTATTTAGTTGCTGCCGATTCATCTTTTTAATGAGTGGGAGTTTAAGCGCGTCAATCCAAAAACCGGAGAAAGACTGCGCAACTATTGGGGCTATAACACCTTGAGCTTTTTTGCGCCTCAAGGTCTTTACAGCCACCTGGGGGCAGACCAGGGGCAGCAGGTTATTGCTTTTAAAGAGATGGTGCGCGCCCTGCACCAGGCCGGGTTAGAGGTTATTCTGGATGTGGTCTTTAACCATACCGTAGAAGGCAACCACCACGGCCCAACCCTTAATTTCAGGGGCATCGACAACAGCATTTACTATCTGCTGGAAGACGACAAACGCTACTACAAAAATTTTTCCGGGGTGGGCAACACGCTCAATTGTAACCATCCCATTGTGCAAGATTTAATTATCGACTGCCTGCGCTACTGGGTGCAAGAGATGCACGTCGACGGGTTTCGTTTTGATCTGGCTACCATTCTCAGCCGCGACCGCTGGGGACACGTCTCCGGCAACCCGGCTCTAACTACCCGCATTGCCGAAGACCCCCTGTTGCGTACCGCCAAGATCATCGCCGAACCGTGGGATGTGGCCGGATATCAGGTGGGCAACTTCCCCGGCGGGCGGTGGGCCGAGTGGAACGACAAGTACCGGGATCAGATTCGCCAATTTTGGCGCGGCGACCCCGGCTTGACCAGCCCCCTGGCCACCCGGCTGGCCGGTAGCGCAGACCTTTATCACGCCAATGGCCGCACTCCCAATCACAGCATCAACTTTGTAGCCGCCCACGACGGTTTCACGCTCAACGATTTAGTCAGCTACAACCAAAAGCACAACCATGCCAACGCCGAAGATAATCAAGACGGCCACGATCACAACATCAGTTTTAACTATGGGGTAGAGGGGCCAACGGACGATCCCAAAATTGAAGCGCTTCGCTCTCGGCAGGTAAAGAACTTTTGGGCCACGCTTATGTTATCGCAAGGCACGCCTATGATTAACGGCGGCGATGAATTTAGGCGCACACAGCAAGGCAACAACAATGCCTACTGTCAGCACAACGAGATTTCATGGTACAATTGGCATTTTTTGGAGAAGTACGCCGAAATTTACCGCTTTGCCCGGCATGTCATCGCTTTGCGCAAAGCGCATCCGGTTTTCCGCCGAACCCGCTTTTTTACCGGCCTTGATTATGACGGCAACCAGTTTAAGGATATCCACTGGTTTGACCCAAACGGCAAAGACGCCGCCTGGGACCCCGCCGATAAACATTTGATGTGTACCATTGAGGGTTCCAAAGAAGAAACCGGGGCCGATGAAGACGACGTCGATGTGCTGATGATGTTTAACGCTGACATAAAGCCTCGTCTTTTTGACCTGCCACCGGCCCCTCATCAGGGCATATGGCGACTCATCATCGACACCAGTTTGCCGGCGCCCAACGACATTAGCCCGGAGAGCGAGGCTGTTGAAGTCGCCAACGCCACTTACGAGGTCAAACCACATTCGATGGTAGTCTTGTTTGCCGGTTGGGAGCGCGCAGAATAAAAACTTAGCCAACGCTGAAAATAAAGTTAGCCAAAACTGAAAGAAAAGTTAACGCCGGGCTATTGATTTTTCCACACATATGCGATACCATTTGGATGACATTTCAGGAGAGGGATGTTAACTGTGATCAATGTGTTAGAATCTAACCGGCCCGTTACGCCTCAAAAAACCGGGCGCTCCAATCGTCAAAATGTCAACCGGGTTTTGTGGCAAATTTTGGGCCTCAATCTACTGGTCGCCGCTGCAAAAATTATTGCGGGTATTGCGGCCGGCTCTATCAGTATGGTAGCCGATGGTTTTCATTCGTCAATGGACGCTTCTTCCAACGTCATCGGCCTGGTCGGCTCGACCATTGCCGGACACCCCCCGGACGGCAACCACCCCTACGGCCATCAAAAGTATGAAACCTTCGCCACGTTGGGCATCGGCCTGCTGTTACTGCTGACCTGTTGGAATGTTATAAAAAGCGTTTTTACCCGCCTTACAGAGGGCAGCGCTCCTGAAATCACCACGCTCAGTTTTGCGGTTATGATTATCACCATCATTCTTAACATAGTCGTTGTCACTTACGAAAGAAAACAAGGCCGCCGGCTAAAAAGCAGCCTTTTACTGGCCGACGCCGCCCATACTAAATCCGATATCTTTGTTTCGCTATCGGTGTTAGCCAGCCTGGCAGCGGTTAAAATGGGCTGGCTCTGGATGGATGTGGCCGTGGCCGTGGTCATTGTATTTGTTGTCGGGCATACCGGCTGGCAAATTATCCGGCGCGCTTCTGATGTGCTAACCGATTGCGCCATCATAGACACTACCCTGGTAGAACGGATAGCCCTATCCGTTGAAGGCGTGCAGTCGTGCCACAAAATTCGCAGCCGGGGTACGGACCAGGCCGCACATCTGGATTTGCACATTCAGGTCAATGGGCAAATGTCTCTGGAACAGGCCCACTGGCTGGGACATTTAACCCAAGAAAAGTTACAACAGCAACTCGATATTATGGATGTGCTGGTTCACGTTGAGCCGGTTGAGTTTCAGGATTTGAATCAACAAGTTCAAGCGTAACCAAAGTTAAATCCCTCACAACGCCGTCTTTCCCAAACTACAGTTGAATATTTGTATTAAAAAGCAAATCCAGTTAAAATCACCCTAAAGAAACGGTAACACTGGATATAGTATTATGAATATCTCATATATACAACATATAGCGTTATTGGACGCGCTAAAAAAGCAAGACTCAAACTCTCTTGAGTTTGTAATTTTAGTAACAGGGGCTTTAGACACCAATGACAAGCAATCATTATTATTGCTGTTGCAGGAGTCAGTGCGTGTCTTGAAGAATAAAGGCGTCCTTTTTATTCAAGGGATACCAAGCATTCTTCCCGAATTAGGCATATTCCTTGATAAATATCTCACTTTCAAATATTGGTTTGCCGTTGAATCTACCCCTATTGAAAATACCCGCTTACCATCTGTCCATGCCGCAGTAATGCTGTTTACAAAAGGTAACAGCAGATTCAACATTAAACGAGTCCGCTTGCCTCATCAACATTGCCGGGCATGTGAGCGCACGTTAAAGGACTGGGGCGGTAAAGCACACTTAATGCACCCAGAGGGATATGTAATTTCTGATGTCATCAAGGACCTTCCATCAGCCAACAATTACAGCCAAATTTCCAAACCTTTATTTGACATCTTGATAGATATGCTTGATTTTTCTCTTGAAAGGAAAGAGCAACGCGATCAACTTATTGACATACCGCCGTCGGAAATTAACGGTTTGGTAGGTCCCATAGAAGGTCTGGCCTGGAAACACAAATCTCTGGCAGAGTCCCACGCTCAATATGTTTTACCCAATTTACCGCCGCCGGCAAAACAAAATGGTAAACAACCTCATTCTATAAATACGCCGATTATTGATAAAGATAATCTATTTAACGTTGTCCATCAAGGCGATGCCGTTGAAATTTTAAGACAGTATCCCGATGAATCGGTAGATTTAGTTTTTGCCGACCCTCCTTACAATTTGGATAAAGATTATACAATTTATGATGATGAACGCGCCGACCATAAATATGTTGAGTGGTGCAATACCTGGCTGGCCGAGTATGCCAGAATTCTGAAACCAACCGGCTCCCTTTTTGTGCTTAACTTGCCTCGTTGGTCTCTACATCATGCCGATTTTCTCAACCGGCATCTATATTTCCAGAATTGGATAGTTTGGGATGCTTTGTCAGAACCTCGTGGTAAGATAATGCCCGCCCACTATGCTTTACTGTTCTACACCAAACATCCCACCGATTTTACATTTAATTATAAAGCTATAAGCCCCATTGATGCCCGATATTACTGCCTGAGGGCTTCTTGTGTACGCAACCGTAAAAAAACGGGAGATGATGATAAATCTCCATTGAATGACATCTGGTGGGACATTCATCGTATCAAGCATCGCCGAGACAGGGATTACCACCCTTGTCAACTACCTGAGCCATTAATGGAGCGAATTATCCGATTAGCCACCAATTCAGGAGATGTGGTACTCGATGCTTTTGGAGGCGCCGGCACAACGCCAATTACCGCCTTACAATTAGGGCGACGGTATGTTGCCATTGACCTTGACCCCAACTACATAAATATTATGCAAAACAAAATTGCTCAAATTGAGAATTTGGGGCAAGTACAGCGCCAAAGTATCAAACAAGAATCACGGAGCGTGACCAAGAAAGCTTTACAATTAGAACTACGCCAATTGACATTGGATTTGGGAAGATTGCCAACACCTGAAGATGTAAAAGAAAAAAGCCAATATGATTTAGAATTATTCTTAAAAACATTTCCTACCTGGGGTAAGGCTCTTAAAGCTGCAAAATTGGAGATTCAATCTTAATGGAAGCGCAAAAGCTGACCTTTCAAGAAGCGTGGGATAGCTCAACCATTTTCTTTGTAGATGAGGAACTTGAAGATGAAATTGATGCAAAAGTAGCGAAGTTATTACGGCTTTCTCAAAGTTCGCACATTTCAACCACCAAAAAACGAACTATAGAAGATATTGCGGCTTTTTTGAAAGAAAACCCTGCCAGTCTTGATGTTATCTTGCGGGATATTGGGCTTTCTGATGAAAAATTTATGCGGATTATTTCACTCTTACGAAAGATAGGTCGAATTTCCGGCGGGTTTGATAGTGAGTGGAGCATTGCCAAGATTAAACGCCAATTGGTCGACGAAACGTTCTTGTTGGAATTGGTTGCCAAATTACTACTTGATGGAAAACGAGACCAGGAATTGTCCACGTACATTCCTCGTTACTATTTAGATAAACTGAATTATCGAGAGATTGGGACAATTCCTCAAGCTTTGCGAGAGATAAGGTATAAGGAGTCTACAATTGGCACTTATGGCGCGCGTAAAGGACACAAAGTTGAAACCATCATTCAGGAAAGACTTGAAAAAATTAAAACTGAATATGGCGTTGGCTATGGTAAAGGGCGTTCTCGATTTACAAACGTCGATATAGATTTTGCTATTCCCACAGTCCAAGACCCCTGGATTATCATCATGAGTAGTTTTCAAGAAACAACCAGTAGCGGTCAAACAACCAAAACACGCGATATGCTTGCTGCATACACCAAAATCAATAAATCAAACAGCCGTTATGGTGAAAACCGAGTCTTTGTAAATTTTGTTGACGGTGGTGGTTGGTTAGCCCGTAAGCGAGACCTGGAACGATTGGTTGAAGAATGCCACTATTTCGTCAATCTCCAACATCTTGATATGCTTGAGTCTATAGTTTTGGCCCATATTCCCAAATCATACATTTCAAAGTGATGGGATGTTTCATTGAAATGGGGAAGACGTATCGGCCAGATTAGTAAAGCGGTCCTGCTATTTTTGTTCTTTACCCTGCTTTCCTGCGTCCCCAATCCACAGGCAGACCGGGAACCGCTTCCAGTCTACTTGAGCCGGGCAGAGTCCCTAATTGCCCACCGGCGTTACGGCAAGGCCGTGAAAACGCTGGAAGAAGCCGCTGAAGTTTATCCCGACTCGCTGTCGCCGTTAATTAAAACCGGGCAGATTTATCTGGCGCAACATCGCTGGCTGCCGGCGGAAGACGCTTTTAATCGCGCGCTGGCCCGAGATTTGCAGAATCCCATTGCCACAGCCGGATTGGCCGAGTCGCTCCTTAACCAGGGAAAATCGGTTCAAGCTTTGGAGCTTTGGAACAAGACCGCCAAATTGAACCCCAACCTGCCGGGCGCGTTCACCGGCCTGGGTCGAACCCATCTGGCCCGTTTTGAGTTTGAGGCGGCCAAAGCGGCTTTTCTCAGTCAGCAAGAGCGCCGGCCGGACCCGGAAGCGCAGTGGTTTCTGGCCGTTATGGAAGCCCCACAGAATTTATCAGCCGCTAATGATTACTTGCTATCCATTCCTCAAGACGCTTCTTCTGATGTTTTAGCCCGACGCGATTATCTCTTGGCTGTCCTGGTCCCATTTACCGCCGAGTCTCCCCAAACAGAAGTCGCCAAAGCTACCGGAGTTGCGATGGTCCAGGCAGAACTCTGGCCTCTAGCCGTCCACGCCCTGACCATCGCCAACCAAACCCTTGAAAACCCACCCAACTCACCCAACTCATCAAACTCACCCAACTCACCCAACTCACCCAACTCACCCAACTCACCCAACTCACCCAACCCAGAAAAAGCTGAGGCTCTTGCTTTTTTAGGGCACGCTCTGGCTCAGGCGGGGCGTCCCGCGCTTGATTTATTTGAGCAGGCCCGCGAGGCAGACTCTAATTCAGCCTTGCCGTTTTACTTTTACGGCATTTATTTAAGACGGCAGGGAGCGCTAAAAGCCGCCGAAGAGCGCTTCAACCAGGCTATCGCCCGGAATCCGGATAACGCGGCCATTTACATTGAGTTGGGTCGGACCAAAGCCGAGCAGGGAGATTTTGTCGCCGCCGAAGAACAATTTACAGCGGCGGTAACCGTGGCCAAGGATGATTTGCAGATTCAAATGTTGCGGGTCAGATTTTATGCCGGTCGGGGGTATAACCTGGTAGAAGCCGGTATCCCCGCCGCAGAAGAACTGATTGAGGCGGATGAAAATAACGCGGAAGTCTATGACCTGCTAGGCTGGATGCAGTTGATATCCGGCCAGGCGGATGAGGCCGAAACTGCGCTACGTAGAGCCGTTGAGCTTGATCCCAACTTAGTCAGCGCCCGCTACCATTTAGCCCGTTATTTGGAAACCGATAACCAACTCACAACAGCCAGAGAAGAGTACCAGCACGTTATTGACTGGGATACATCAGGGATATTTAGAGACCGGGCATTGAAGGATTTGCAGCGATTGAGCCAGTAGATTGAAGACCTCGGAGGTTTGAGACCGCAGAGGTTTTCCCGGTGGAACACCGGCAACCTCTGCGGTCTGTGCAGTCTGGGTTGCCGGTTACTGGCCGCCGGTCAGTTCAATCAGGGCATTAAGAGCCTCTTCCATCTTGTCTAATTCTTGACCGTAAGTTGTCCAATCGCCTTTTTGGAGAGCGCGTTGGGCGGCTTCATAGTGGTCGGAGGCAATCTGGGCTAATTCGGCAATATCTTTATCGGCCAAATCGGCGGTGGATGTGTCGCCGGTAGAAGCCGGCTGTGTGGTATCGGCTGAGGTCGTCCCCTGGTCTGTAGTAGAGGCTTCACCTGTGGTAGAGGGTTCGTCTATAGTGGGAGCGCCGGGCGTCGTCAATAACTCATCCGCGCCGCCTTCAAACAAAGCCACTAATGCCTCGGCCAGAGTTTCCTCCATGACAATTCTATCTCCAGAAGCCAAAATAACCCGCTTGAGTTCGGGAATCTGTCCGGTTTCGGCCCGCAGATAGAGCGGCTCTACGTAGAGCAAAGCATTGTCGATGGGCAAAACCAGCAGGTTTCCGCGAATAACTTCGGAGCCGCCCTGGTCCCACAAAGTAATTTGCGAGGAAATTTCAGGGTTCTGGTCAATCCGACCTTCAATTTGAAGCGGGCCAAAAATCAACTCCTGCTTGGGGAAACGATAGGTAACCAACTGGCCGTAACTCTCCCCATCGGAACGAGCGGCCAGCCAGGCAATTAAGTTGTCTTTGTTGTTGGGGGTAAAGGGTTGAATGAGCGCAAACTCGCTTTTGGCCTCGCCGGGCAGCTTGAGGATAACGTAGTAAGGTTCAACCGGCTGCGCGCCGCCGGCAAAGGTCTCGTTGGGGACTTGCCACAGGTCTTCCTTGTTATAAAACACATTGACGTCGCGCATATGATATGTTTGGTAAAGTCTGGCCTGGATACGGAAGATGTCTTCGGGGTAGCGCAGATGCGCGCGCACCCAGTCGGGCATCTGGTCCATTGGGGTAAAGAGTCTTGGGAAGATAGCGGCGTAAGATTTTATCAGCGGGTCTTCATCAACCACGTAAAAAGTGAGCGAACCATCGTAAGCGTCAATAACAATCTTAACGGAATTGCGAATATAGTTAATTCCGCCAATGGGTTCGGCGTAGGGGAACAGGTCAGAGGTGGTGTAAGCGTCTTGTATCCAGTAAAGATGGTTGTCATCGCCAATAACCAGGTAAGGGTCTCTATCATACTGCAAAAACGGTGCAACCTCCTGCACTCGCCCGGCAATTTGACGGTGGAGCAAAACCCGGCTTTGATCGGTAAATTCCTGGCTTAACAACATATTTGTATCGGCCAACCGCAGGGCAAAGGCAAGGCGTTTTACATAGCTATCCAGCACAACCCCCCCGCTGCCTTCATAATTGGTAAAAACATTTTGGTCGCCGCTGGGGTAGTTAAATTCGCGCTCGCTGGTATTAACAAAAACATAGTCGTCGGTGGCTTCGCCGTAATAAATTTCGGGACGGTCTATGGATATACCAACGGACGATTCGGGCGGCAAATCCTTTACCCATAATTGGGGCAAACCTTCCCCTGTCACCTCGTTAATTGGGTTGACCACTACCCCGTAACCGTGAGTAAACTGCATCTTTTGCGTAACCCAGGTGGGAGATTGCAACTGGCTTTTATCTAACTCGCGCGCCGCCAGGGCCACTTGTCGCAATTGACCGTTAATTACATATCGATCCAGGTCAACATCATAAAATCGGTAGTAAAGCCGAATGGATTGAATTTGCTGGTAGGTCTGCTGCAAAGGACGATAATCCCACAGCCGGATGTTTTGCAAAGTAGTTTGGTTGGCAGCGACAGCCTCCTGGGTGAGCGGTTCCACCTTGGTAAAGTCTTGCTCCTGGATTTTGTCCAAACCATAGGCAATACTGGTCAAGCGGATATTGTGCTCAATGTAAGGCGTTTCACGAGCCAGTTCATTGGGTTCGACCACGTACCGCTGAACGATGCCGGGAATAAGGCCGGTGCCGATAATCCCCACCACAATCCAAATAAAAACGGCCATCAAACTTAAGGCCGCCCGACGAAAAATGATATTGGCAAACAAAATCAACGCCGCTACAACGGCTACAATTACCATCGACCACAGGGCCGGCATCGAAACCGAGATATCGGTATAGCTGGCCCCAAAGGCCACCCCCCGGTCAGAGTACATCAGGTCGAACAAATCCAGCCAATGCCCCAGGGCAAATGTTAAAAAGATGAGTCCCCCCAAAATTGAAAGGTGAAGTTGCACATGGGGTAAAAGCACAACTCGCCCCTCAGCCAGATTGTTTTGCTGGGCCAGGGCATAAACGGCCACTGTCCCAATTAGCGACAAAAAGAGGGCTATAATTAACCAGTTTTGGATAAAGTTGTACAGGGGCAAACTAAAGACATAAAAACCTACATCCATGTTAAAAACAGGATCGGCCAAGCCAAAAGGTTGTTGATTTAAGAAACGCAAGAAAAACAACCAATTATTGGAAGCGGCCGTACCGACCCCCCAGGCCAAAAATAAACCCACTCCCCAGACAGCCCATTTTACAAAACCTTGCGCCACCAGCGTGTCCTCGCTAAAAAAGAGCACGTTTCGCACCGATTGCCACCGCGCAATTAACGTATTTACCCAAAATAGAACGGCAAAGGGAATAGCAACCGCTAATCCTACCACAATCCGCGCCAAAAATGAGGTTAAAAAGACCGACTCAAGGCCCAGATGCTCAAACCAGAGAAAATCTGTATACAGGCCAACTCCAAATTGAGTCACCAGATAGAAAACAATGACAATTATCAGGATGGTCCACAGACGTAGACGGGTAGCTGCACTTATCTCACCGGGAATTGCATTACCTGCTTCATTCATAAGTGATCTCACTCCATAGTATGGAAGTTATCCGTTTTTAGAACTGTAGTATACCACCTATGGTACACAACACAAAGAATTTAACCGCCAGATTTGATACTCTGCCTGTTTGTCCTACTCCCCAATTGGAGTATAATCCCACGGTCAAACTCGTTAAGTAAGTATCCAGAAATAAATTCCTGCAAAAGGAGTGAAAAAGTGTACTTTTTCACTCCTAACCTGGACAAGCCAGAACCAAACAGGCGGGAAGTAGGAAGTAAGGAGTAAGAAGTAAGGGAAAATTCTCTACTCCCTACTTCCTACTCCCTACTCCCCGGATAACCTAAATTTTCTTGCCCAAAAAGCAAGGACTC
>JAJRVO010000175.1 GCA_024277275.1 Chloroflexota bacterium | reverse complement strand
TCATTTCCGGCTCTTAATGGGACCGCAGCCACAATCCGGAAACCCTCTCTTTGCACCAGGGTTCTGGCTTTGCCACTATGAAAAAGTACTGCATCACGCAAAATAGTTTCATTGCGATTAAAGGCCATTCCTTCTACCCCGTCGCCCAGCGTTAGATACCGCATACCTTCTACATATTGTTTAGATAGACCTTGATGCTCGGTTAGGGTTAGCATTTTATCTTTTAGCAGATAACACCACCCAATCTCTGCATTTAGAGCGTTTCTGGCTTGTTTAACTGCCGCCTGGAGTATGCTATCCAACTGGAGTGTGCCGCTTACCTCGCTAGAAAGCTCATTAAGTAATCCCAAATCGGTGTTTTGGTTGACCACTTCCTCTTCCGCAGACATTACGGCGGCTAACAACTGTTCCAGCTCGTCGGTTGGCGTTGTGGCGGCATTGGATGGGGAGATGGATTCTGGGTTGGCTTCTTCTAAGCCGGGATGGTGAACAGTAGCGCGCAAGCGAGCGTCATCTAAAAACAAGGCCGTCAGTTGGGCTAATATTGTCAGTTGGTGTTGTTGCTCTGGGTCAAGTGAATTCTCGTTTGTGCTGCGGCTGCCAACAACTATAGCGCCCAAAACCTGTCCTTTAAAGTGAAAAGGAACTCCAAAAAGATATTTTAATTTGTGACGGCCTAAAAGCGACTGCTCTGGATTAAACTGTGGGGGGCGGGGTTTCATCCACAGCCGTTTCCCCATAAGTAAAAAATGCCCCAAATCACCTTTGGTCAACTGGGTAATTACTTCATCCGCTACCCCTCGTATGGCCACAGCGTTTAGACTTTTTAGATCATTGCCGGCCACCAGCAAAGCGCCTGTTTCCGCTTTACTAATTTTTAGCGCAAAGGGCAGGATAACGCTTAAAATTTTTCGCTTATCAATTTCTTGATTAATGGTGACTATTAACTCTTCTATAATTGCCACGTAGCTGTTTTTAGTAGTTGCATGTTTTGTTTGCGCTTTTGCCATTACCATTAGCTACCGCTTGCTATGTAAATTTTATCCTCAATGCACTCTTGGTCTTGATGGTTTAAAGTGAGAATTTCTGGCTTCTTTGCGACGATAAAAGGAGATGCTGGCTGTTTCAAACCCCATATCGGTTGCTTTGGGTATAATTTCAGTGCCGCCGACAAAGAGTATCCCCCCAGGTTTTAGGGCGTTGTAAAAACGGTGATAGAGTTCTTGTTTGGCTTCGGGTTGAAAATAAATGACTACGTTGCGGCAAATAATTAGATCAAATTTGCCGCTAATGGGATCAGCCAATAGATTATGTTGGTTAAAGGATATCTTACGCCGTAACTCTTCTTTAATCCAGTATTGGTTGTTGTGAGCATTAAAGTAATTTAAACGTAAATTACCAGACACATTGACTACATCGTCGGCAGAGTAAGGGCCGCCGGCTCTGGCCCATTCTAATGCAGAGCGATCTATATCCGTAGCCAATATGCGGTACTGGTGACGAGGCCCGCTAACTTTAGCCAACAGCATAGCTATTGAGTAAGCTTCTTGTCCACGCGAGCAGCCCGCGCTCCATATCCGTAATGTAGACCGGCAGCGTAACAGGTCCGGTAAAACAACTGATTTTAGGTAGTTGTATTTCTCCGGATCACGAAAAAAAGAAGAAACATTGATTGTTAAGTAATCCTTAAACTTGCTTAGTTTAACCGGGTCGGCTTGGATAGTGCGGAAGAACTTGGGCCAATTTGGATACCCCGACCGCATTAAATAAGCTTTAAGACGGCGTTGCATCTGGGGGGCTTTATAGCAGTTTAAATCTATGCCCGTTAGCGTTAAAAGTTTGCGTTTAATGTAGTTATATTCCAGGTCTTCCATTTTTCACCATTTTTATCAACGTTGCGGCCACTCTTGGTAATGGCACTACCTGATCAGCAAATCCGGCGTCAACAACACTGCCCGGCATACCGTAAACCACACTGGTCGACTCGTGTTCTGCAATTACTTTGCCCCCGGCAGCTTTTATTCGACCGGCTCCTGTTGTGCCGTCTGTTCCCATCCCGGTTAATACCACGCCAATCACTTTTGCCCCATAATATTCAACGGCAGACTCCATAGTTACATCGGCGGCAGGGCGAACGTGGTGGCGGCGCGGCCCGTTATCCAGCGATATTCGCCTGGCTCCACTAAAGCGCATATGAAAATTGCCGGGGGCCAACAAGGCCAATCCCTGGGCTATGCGGTCGCCGTCTGCGGCTTCATGCACAGTAAGAGGCGAGGTTTCATGGAGGCGTTGGGCCAATGTTCTGGTAAAACCAGGCGGCATATGTTGCACCACCAATAGCGCAGCCGGCAAGTTTGCCGGAAGATTCGATAATACTTGTTGTAACGCGCGCGGCCCGCCGGTGGAAGCTCCAATGACAATTAAAGCGTCCTCTTTTTGTAATGGTTGCGGCCCCCGTTTGGTTTGGCGAGGAACCGATACAATCTCTGATGGTTGGGGCGGAGTTTTTGGACTTACTCCGGCGGCGGCTTTTATTTTTACACTCAGCTCTTCGATGACGGTATGAACGTCAATTTTAACATCCGGCTTCGATACAAAATCAAAAGCGCCTCGCATCAATGCCTTGATGGTGGCGCGTGTGCCGCGTTGAGTTAAAGCGCTGAGCATAACCACCGGAGTAGGACATTCAATCATAATGCGCTTTAGCGCAGTCAGGCCGTCCATCCGGGGCATTTCTACATCAAGGACGACTACATCCGGCTTAAGCGTTGGTATTTGAGCCAAAGCCTCAAGTCCGTCCCGGGCGCTGCCTACAACCGTAATCTCCGGGTCATCCTCCAGATATTTGGTTACGGTATAGCGGATGAAGGCCGAGTCATCTACAACCAAGACTCGGACAGAAGTGTTCATTTGAGTTACCCTAATGTTTTTTGTATCGCCTTCATCATTCGCTCAGGCTCGTAGGGTTTTACCAAAAAATCTTTAGCTCCGGCTTGCATAGCCTGCAATACCATCGATTGTTGACCCAAAGCGGTAAGCATAATTACTTTTGCCTGGGGATCATAATCACGGATTTCGGCCAGAGCGGTTAGACCATCCTTTAGTGGCATGGTGATGTCCATCAGCACTGCATCGGGATTAATCAAGCGGTAGTTTTGCACCGCTTCTTCTCCGTTTTCTGCTTCGACAACATCATAGCCATGCTTGGCAAGCAATTTACCCACTCGCACCCGCATAAATTGCGCGTCATCTACAACCATAATTCTTGCCATGTATTTATCCCCTGAAAACAGTTAGGTGAGTTTATTGAGTTTATTGAGTTAGGTGAGTTACTCACTCAACTCATTATAGTTATTAAACTTGATTTTTATTCTCGGTGTCGTGCCGTAGGCTGAGTTCGTCTTTAAATATGCTTGGGGTATAAGCCTGGTTTACTCTCACAATAACCGCTGTTCTTACTATACCAAACTTTTCCCCTAATAACTGACCCAGAATTGACCCAAAATATGCCCATTTTTGGGACAATACATAGCTTCTTGAAAAATCCAGAAAAGTTAATTCACAATGAAAGGGTGCCGGTCATTCCGAATTATTGAAATGATACGAAACGAGCGTGTTGTTATCAAACCAGGATTTGTTGTTTTTGCCCCAATGTTTTTACGGTTGCCCGGCCATTGGCAACGTGGAGTTTGATTGTGCGCCCGCTGTGCCCGCCGGTAGCCCGTCCTCTAATCTTCAGCCTTCTGGCTTTTAGGACTTTCTCGGCGGCGCGCACATTACGTTCGCCTATATTCAATATGTCGTTGCCGTCTGGCCTGGTTATCATTTGCGCGCCGCCGCACAGGGTGGCTACCATTTGGATAGGAGTTGCTCCTAAGGCTATCATTGAATCGATCAGTAGCGGCAGTCCCTGGTCTACAAACTTGGTCGGGTGACCGTCGGCGTTGTTTTTACTGGCCTGGGTGGGTAACAGCGCGTGTAAAATGCCGCCCACTTGCGCCAATGGATCATGCAAACAAATTACTACACAAGAACCCAACCCATAAACCACCAGCACATCGTTAGGGTCAGCGCTGGCAATCATGTTACCAATGGAAACTGTACGTAATTTCTCTGCCATAATTATTCAGAGCCGGCTCTATTGATAGTTAGAATGGCGGGGTCCGGCAACAACCAGAATCTAATTGTGAGTGAACTGTCGATGTTTAAGAAGTTTGTTTTGATAATGAATACCTCATCGGTTATTGCCGCTACCGATGTGGCCGCTACTTCCAGAACCGATGCCAGCATATCTATCATTACGGCGGGCGGCGATAGACGGAGCGGGGATTCCGTAAACTCGGCTATGGCGTTAAGAAACGAGGAAAGGACCAAATTGCCGGTTTCTGCCAGGGCCGAACGCTCCAGGTCGCCCAGTTTTGTGGTGGTGCCGGGTCGCTCTTCCAGCAGCCAATCAACCAGATACATTGCATCAACCAGCGATAGAATCAGAATGGCCTGACCCGGCAAATCATCGCCGATGACCAGATAAATACCGACCGTTTCCGCTTCAGGATCATCGGTGTATGCAACCAACTGGTTAATGGGGATAATCTCAGTTCGCAGGGCGCCAATTTTAACGGGGCGTCCCACCATATCAGATAAACTGTATGCCGTGTGTTGCATCGCCATCCGTAAAAGACCTTCGGGCGGGTTGTTGCCGATGATAGTAGACCAAAGTTCTATTTGTTGTTCAGTTATATTTTTAGAGGTCATAGTTCTCCTTGTCTAAAACGCTACACAGCTCTTTGCGCCCGAATTGCCGCGTTGATAAGGCTTGGAATATCAACAATCAAGGCAATGCGCCCATCGCCCAAAATAGTTGCTCCCGATACCCCCGGAATGTGTCCAACCAAGGGGCTAAGAGATTTAACTACAATTTCTTGTTGACCAATGATTTTATCCACAACCAACCCCACCCGATGTTTGCCCCAACTGACCAGCACGACGCTTGATTTGCTTCCATTGGACAGTTTGGCGGTTGAGTGAGGCCGGCTAAAGAATTGCCGCAAATCTAAGAGAGGCACGGTTGCTTTTCCTTGCCAGTCTAAGGCGGGTTTTCCTTTGACTGTGTTGATAGTTGCCTCCGACAGATACAGAGCGCCGTTGATACTGGTCACGGGGACGGCGTATAAGTTGTTGTGCACAGTAACCAGCATTGTTTGCACCAGAGCCAGCGTAAGCGGCAAGGTAATCTGGAAAGTTGTTCCCTCTCCGGGTTTGCCGGTTACCACCACCGATCCGCTGAGTTTCTCTACATTGGTGCGTACCACGTCCAGGCCCACGCCGCGCCCCGACATCTCGGTTACTTTGGCGGCGGTAGATAAATTGGGCTGAAAGATGAGTTCAATGATCTCGTCCTCGGTCAGTTGGGCAAGTTCTTCTTCAGAAAACAGGTTGTGATTTAGGGCCGCCTGGCGAATTTTGCCTGGGTTTATGCCTTGACCATCATCGGCTATGGTAATTACTATTTGCCCCTCTACCGATGCGGCTGTAAGGCGTATGGAGCCGGTAGGTGATTTGCCCGCCGCCCGCCGCGCTTCAGGCGTTTCCAGGCCGTGATCTACAGCGTTGCGCAGTAGATGAATTAGCGGGTCGCCAATGGCATGGACAATAGCCCGGTCTAACTCGGTGGCTTCACCCTCAATAACCAGCTTAACTTTCTTACCGGCAATGCGAGCTACATCGCGCACCAGGCGAGGAAACTTGTTAAAAAGGGAAGCAATAGGCAACATCCGGGCGCGCATCACTTCTTCTTGTAACTGGTCAATCACATGGCTAAAGTGAGGGACCATCTCGCTGAGCGACCCGACCTCGCCCTCTTGGCCGAATTGGCCCCGCAGCATATCTTCAATCTGTACCAGGCGAGTACGGTTGGTAACCAGTTCGCCAACCAGGTTCATTAAGGTGTCCAGTCGTTCTACGCTTATACGCACCGTACTCTCGGCTTTTATTAAGCTCGACCCGGAGACTTGACTGTTGCCGGAAACTGTCGCCCTGTCTTTCTCAATGGAAAGGGTGGGGGAGGGAGTAATAACTTCCTTCTCTTGTTCTTCTGGCAGGGGGGATTGCAGGAAGTAAGGTTGAACGTCAAATTCGGCCAGGTCCTCAATTTCGCTTAAGATTTCCTTGATGTCGTCGGGTTCAGATTGGGTAGCCAAAATTAGCCACATCCGCTCATCTCCATCTGTTAAAGCGTTAAGGACAGGTTGCTGCGCCACAACCTGGCCTGCTTCCATTAGGGCAATAGCTACCTGGTATAAGCGGGCTGCCGGAGCAAAAGTCTCTGCCGCAGTCCTTACTTCAATTTCTAAAATGGTTTGCCCTGCTTCGCTCAAGTCTTCAACCTGGAGCGCTTGTTCCGGCGTTAACCAATCCGGGCCTAAGGGTGATGTCTCCGGGGCATAGTCTTGTTCCTCGTTGCCATCTTTAAGCGCGCGTAATCGAGCTATAAGTTTGGCAACATCAATGCCGCCGGCTTGGCGGTTAACAATCTCATCACGCAAAATTCTTAAGACGTCAACCACCGCAAACAGTTCATCGGCCACGGCCTGTGTGGGCGATAACCCGGCTTCGCGCATTTCGTCAAAGATGTTTTCCAGGGTGTGGGTCAGGTCTGCCATTTGATGATGCCCCACGGTTCCGGCCAATGCCTTTAACGTGTGCGCTGCGCGAAAAATGGAGTTGAGGGTTTCGGTGTCGTGTTGTTGCTCCAGGTGTAGCAGTCCATTTTCCATTGCTTGTAGACATTCGTTGACATCTTCTAGAAATATCTCCATTTCATCGATTGAGATGTCAAAAGTTAACGAGTTTTCCATAGTGTTCCTTTCCGGATTTTAGAGTTGGATTACCAATTTCGGACTAGTACAGCTTGGCGGAAGTCTTTCGGTAGTTACAAGCAGCGCGGTGCTTAGTTTATGGAGTGAAAAAGTGCACTTTTTCACTCCATAAACTACCGAAGGATTTACGCCGCCGTGTACTAGTGTCGTGTCAAGCGTGTTTTGATAGGTTGTAGCATCGGGCCTTGTGCCCGTTTTATGCTTGAAAT
>JAJRVO010000174.1 GCA_024277275.1 Chloroflexota bacterium | reverse complement strand
TGGTCGTTAAGAGACGGTATCTACGATTTTAAAACGCCCATTTGACTTGTCTCCAACAATACTTGATAGATAAACGAAAAACATAACAACTACAATATGTAGTATTACGAAATAAATATACCACTACATATGGGGTTAATTTGTGCCTCAAGGGGTTGCCGCCAACTTTGTGCTTGAGCCGGCATAACCCACAGTATCACTATGCGTATTGAAAAAACAATTTAGTTATGTTATGATTAAATTTGTGACATTATGTTTTGTTGCTAAACTCCACACAAAATTCAGATTTTGCTGGAACATCTCTTAACCGAGTCGAGATAAATTTGCGTTGACAAAGGAGGCTGGCTTGTGGCTGCATTATTTAAACGGATAAACCCATTTAACCAATTCTTTGGTAGTGGCATTTGGCTTGGAGTAGTTTTTATGGCTTCGATGCTTTCCGGTTATACCAATATTGAAACTGATGTAACAATTTATGAGAATGAACAGTGGCAAGCATCTCAAAGCGTTGAACTATCAGCAGAAGTAGTAAAACTTATGGCTGCCGAAGATACGAGCGTGGCTGACATAAGCCAGAAGATTGCCGAAGCTGAAAGCTTGGCCCAACAGGATAGTTTGAATTTTACCTTTAGTCAGGAAACCCGCGAGGACGGCTCGATGGTCATTGAAACCGCCGGCAATGGTCAGGGATTTGAGCAGCTCAATGAAATGTTCTTTGATGGGAACGCTGATATTTCGGTTAACGAGGTTGACGGGCAGCGACAAGTAACAATTCGCCAGATGGGCATTGATTCCAGTGAGATGATGGAGGTTGGCGCATCCAATGTCATCATAATTACCGGAAAACGAATTGTCCAAAGCAATGCCGGTCAGGTCCAGCTTAACGCTACCGCCATTTGGGAAAACCCCAACGAAATTGATGTTACCTTGACCGAGGTTGCGGGCGACCCGTCCCCCCTGGCCGCTCAGGGAGCAGAATACGAGGCTGAAGCCAAAGCCGAACCGGAAACAGTCAACGTGATTAAAAATGGTGATTTTGATAAGCCGTGGGAATTTATGAATGGCGTTGCTCCCGATTGGAATCCTTATGATAATGGATTGGCAAATTTTGGCTGGTACGATGAACAATGGGCAGAGGCTGTCCGTAAGGGAAGGGGCCACGCCCAACTGCTGGAAATTCACGAAACCGAACCCAATGCCCTTGACCGGACGATTGCTATCTACCAAACCGTTGATGTCGCCTCCAATGCCCAGTATGAGTTAACCATTTATGCCATTATGCGCACCGATGCAGCCCTCCCGGATCGAAATAAATATGAGTATGAAATGCATTGGGGCATTGACCCGTGGGGCGAAGGGAACTACGGCAATGTTGAAACCTGGGCGCCTATGCCCTTAACCGAGCAAAACCGTATAGGGTCAAATGCCGCTTACCCCGAAGATATCCCTCTCCTTTATGAGCGTATCACTGGTACGGTTCGCACCGGGGCCAATACCAACAGCATCACCCTTTTCATTCGTGGTCTAAAAAAGTTCTCGTATGGTACAGAGGTTGATTTTGATATTGATGATGTTTCTCTGGTGGGACCGCCTCCGGGCATAGTTTTACCTGCGGCCCATGTTAGCCAGAGTCAACCGGCCCCCTCCGCCCCGGTCACAACAGAGACTGCCGCCGCCGATGATGTTGTGGCTCCTGCCGAAGAAACCAATATCCTCCCTCCCTCCGGCGCAACGCTTTCCTCAAATCCATCCCTGGGAATTGTTGCAATTGGCGGTCTGGTTTTGGTTATCTTGGGGGCAACCGCTACAGCCGGTTTACTGGCAAAACGAAAGGAAGCGTAGCTTTATTTCGTTTTGTTATGTCTAGCGGTGATCGGCTCAGGCGCTAAATCACTGTCGAAAAAAGTAAAGTAATAGAGGGTCAATGCTTGCATTGACCCTTTTTGATTCAAGACTATGCTTCTTTGTCCTCTCCTACAAAATGTAGTATACTACCTTATCAGATACCACTAGCTGTGCCATTTTTGTATCCTGCTATTAAAATATAAAATCTGCCATCAAGGGGAGTTAGCTATGAAGGTCTCCTGTTTACAAGAAAATTTGGCCAAGGGCCTGGGTATTGTTGGACGCGCGGTTGCCAGCCGGAGTACGCTGCCGGTGTTGTCAAATGTGTTGGTAGCTACTGATAATGGTCGACTAAAGTTATCCGCCAATAATTTTGAGCTTGGTATCAATTGCTGGGTAGGGGCCAAAATAGAAGAAGAAGGGGACATAACCATTCCGGCTCGTTTATTGGCAGAGTTTGTCAATTCTCTCCCCCCTGAGCGAATTGACATGCAACTGGATGAGGAAACCCAAACCCTCAACCTGAGATGCGCTCACTTTGAGTCAAACATCAAAGGTATCGACGCCAGATAATTCCCTGCGGTGGCTACTGCTTCAGAAGATGATATCGCCATCAAATTAGAGTCTGAGTCGCTGCGGACTATGATTAAGCAAGTTGTATTTGCCGCCGCCACCGATGAGAGTCGCCCTGTATTCACCGGAGTTCTGCTTCAATTCAACGAAGATAATCTAACAATGGTTGCCGCCGATGGTTTTCGCCTTTCTGTTAAGGTCACCACAATTAACCAAAATGTGGTTGATACGTTAGAAGAAATCGGTTTGTCTGGCGATGCTGATAATGGTCATGCCCCCAGGTTGATTATCCCCGCTCGCGCCCTGACTGAACTTTCTCGTGTCTCTACTGACCAAGAACAACCGATAGAGCTGATCATTACCCCGGCTCGCCGGCAAATCCTATTCCATCTTCAGGATGTCGAACTAATCTCACAACTAATTGAAGGCGAATTTCCCGATTACAACCGGATTATCCCGCCGGGACACACCACTCGCAGCGTTTTGGACACGGCCAATTTTCTTAAAGCCGTTCGCGTATCCCATCTTTTTGCCCGCGACGCAGCCAATATTGTCAGACTGGAAATCACCCCCAGCGGCGATGAATTAATGAACGGCCGTATTACCTTAATGGCTACCAGCGCAGAACTTGGCGACAACGTGGCCGACGTAGACGCCTCGATTGAAGGCGATGCGGTTGAAGTGGCCTTTAATGCCAAATACCTCATTGATGTGCTGTCCATCATCGACAGCCCTCAATTTGCTCTGGAGACCAGCACCTCCTCCAGCCCCGGCGTTTTCCGCCCCATTGGCGATGAGAACTTTACCCACGTGATTATGCCGATGCATATTCAGGGTAGGTAGGATTACATTTAAAAACAAAAGGCCGACACACTGTCGGCCTTTTTTATTTCCAGTAACCAGAATTAACCCTTGACACAAACACGAAAACGTGTTAATATAGATGTATAATAAGCGAGTGAACAACTCGCTTATATTTTGCTATATCTTACACGTATTAGTGTTGTTTGACAAAAAGGAGAGACATCATGAAGCGATATTCTCTATCAGCATTGGTCAAGCGGTGGGAACGAGAAGAGTTAACCATTGAGCAGGCAGTTGGTCAGATTTTATTGTGGCTGGTTGTATTGGCGGAACGGGTCGATCATTTAGAGGCCGAGCAACGGAAGAGGCAACAACTAGAGGCCAATTAAAAACAATCACAGTCATTGTTCCGCCAATCCCTGGATGATTCCCACAATCAAAAAAAAGGCAAACGCCAAATCGACCAAGAAGTAAGAGTTGTCCACCAGACCGTGGCTCAAAAAGACGGCCATACTGCCCATTAAGCCTAAAATCAGGGGGAATAGCCGCTTTTTGTAGAGTCGCCAGGCGTTAGCCCAAAAGGCGAATTGTAACCAGAACAACACGGCAATCCCCCCGACGCCCAGGCGCAGGCCAAAGTCTAAAATCAAGTTGTGCGGATGGGATAAATTTGGTTCTTGCCAGGCTTCCGGCAAAATGTAGGTGGTGCGATATTGATACAAGAAGTTATCCGGCCCCACGCCCAGCAGCCAGTGGTTCTGGAACATAGTTAGCGAGGCTTGCCACAATTTTAGCCGGAAAAAGCCGGTGCCGCCCTTGCCGATATCGAACGCCGTGAGGATGCGGGGCGTTTGGTTGAACGGTATCAGGGTCAAAATGACGATTATCAATCCGCCAACTGTAGCCGCTATTGCCCAGCGCTGGTAGCGACCTCGATGACGAAGCCCGTACAATACAACCATTATCAAGACGCAGGCCGGAAGGCCCAGCAATAAAGCTCCTTTAGAAAAGGTCAGAGACAGCGCCACGCTGACAACTGCCAACCCTGCGCCATAGAGCGCTCGGCGACGGGAGAATTGCCCCGGTAAAATAGAAACAGCCAGCAGAATAGGCCAGCCCCGGCCCAGAAACAGCGCAAGATGATTGGGCGACTCGTAAATAATCCCCATCGCCCGACGCGCGCCCTCAACGGTGACAAATTGATCGGCAAAAAAGTAGGCATAGAGCGCCAGCGCTGCTTGTAAAATAGCGCCGGCGATAAAGGCGTCGACCAGTCGCCAGAGTTGTGGCGGTAATTGGTAATTGGTAATTGGTAATAGGGGAGCGAAATTAAGGTTGAGACGGACCAAAAAGTAAAAGATAACCGATGATAGAATAACCGCGCGCCACTCGAACATGCTGACGCCGAAGTTTTGGGCGAATAGTGTCGCCAAAAACGCCAGAATAAGGAGAGCGAGGGTTGCCCAGTCGGTGGATTTTAGATTTTGGATGGTTCGACTTGGCTCAAGTTGTATCTTGAGCCGCTCACCACAGGTTTTGGATTTTGGATTAGAAATCGGGAATCGGGAATTGGGGATTGGGGATTTGGACAGCAATTTTTTCAAGATAAAACCTGTTGCTGTGAAAGCCAAGATTAATTCGAGGGGGGAGAGGCTGATGAAGGGGAGCAAGGTGGGAACAGAAAGAAAAGAGAGGCTGAAAGCAATTAGAGCCAGACCAAGGTCGGGGCGAATCAGTACGGCAAGGGCAAGCGGTGGGATTAAGAGCAACGATACCCAACTTGGAGCCAGATAAAAACTGATAGCCAGGGTAAGGGTAATGACTACCTGACCGGGTTCGCCAAAAGAGGCGTATTGCGTTATTACAAATTCACTCCAGGTTCGGATGGGGTTGATGATCTCAGTTGGAGCGCGGAAGAGTGACCACAACAGCCCCAACCCGCTTAAGGTTGCCAATAGACCGGCTGCCGTTAGCCTAATTTTGAGGAAGCGGGTGTCGGCTTCTTGATAGACGGTCCATCCGCTAACGGCCCATTGGCCCCATCCTCCCTCGGCTTTAATGACTGCTTTGTGCCGACCGGCAGCCAGATTTTGGGCCAAAGTCACCGTGTCGCTCTGGCGAAGCGGGTCGTATAAAACAATGTAGCTGCGCCCTTGACCATCCTGAGGAAGCGCGTTTGCCGGTTGGTCATCAACTGTAATCCACAAATAACCTCGATAGGGGCCGCGATTGACGCTTAAATCGAGGCGAGTACCTTGAAAGTAAATGGTCAAAACGCCGGGGTCTTGACGGGGAATATCGGCGTTGGTTAGGGCGAAACGCCAGCCGGGGGTGTAGTGTCCGCTGAGATGATTGGCCGGGTAGCGGCCCGGCGTAGCGATGGAATCGGCGGTGGCGGCTGCCCGAACTGCTTCTAAAATTGGGAGTGTTTCAAGTAGGGCAAAACCCCGTGCCGGATCATCTTTAGCCAGGTTGGCGGCGTCCCACCGAATGGCTAACATAGGGCCAAGCCAGGGCCAATCGCGGCG
>JAJRVO010000173.1 GCA_024277275.1 Chloroflexota bacterium | reverse complement strand
TAATTATTAAAGCAACTCCTCCGGCAATAAGTGCAGCCATACTCATTATGACACCTTCCTTTCATAAGTACTTAAAAATTGAGCCATAAGAGAACTGAACCAGGTAATGGGATTTGAATTGGTTAATATACCGCGACGCGCCAAATGGTCTATAACATCTTGATGCTCGGCTTGGTGTAAGTTCCGTGCCACCAACAATGCCACTTCTTGCTCATGATCGTGCAGATTTATAAGAATCCGGCGACATTCGTGCTGAACATCCGGCTTGTCTGCAAAGTACGCAGCCTTAATGCCAGATGCCCCTTCTTCAACCCAAATGTCAAAAACAACTTTAAGCAGCCGGGCATGACCACCGGCAAGTTCGTAAATTTGGTCAAGGTCGCTATCTGATAACGGGCTACCGGCAATTTCATTGAGGTGGGCCAGCATTTTAAGGGCATCGTCTTTAGAATATGGTTTTAGCGCGTAAATGTTGGGGCTTATGAGATCATAAAATTTTGAGTTGTCCTTGATATTGTAGCTGCCTCCCAAAATGTGAGGCAACCGCTTAGTAAATATCAAATAGCTTAAAAAGTCCCTGTTACCTTCGCTACGTAAGCCATTTAAACCTTCAAGCATTGTGAGTGGTCCGGTCTCCAGAGCTTTGTCGAAATCATCTAAAACAAACATGACATGGCACTTAAGTTCCTGGCAAATCCGGTGTAATTGCGCTTGTAAATTTTTATAAGTGTGCCCATCTTCAGTCGCCAAAGCGCCTTTACCGTTATCCAAAGATGACGGTAGCTTGCTTGTGGCTTGGTGCAGAGCCTCTGCCATCATTTCCCACAGGCTGTCGGGTGTGCCTTGCCACTGTGTGGCGTCTACAACAGGAAAATACATGCGTTCCACATCTTGTTTAATATGCGGAGCATTTTCCTGAATGTTGCGCAAGAAATTGATAATATTAGATTTGCCCACTCCGGCCACACCCACAAAAGCCAGAGAAGTTCCACGTTTTGCAGAACTGATGGTTAAATTAACCTGATCTTTGCGGTAAGTAGCTTGGTAGCGCGATGTTATATTATGTGACATTTTAGCTCATTCCTATACTAGGGCTTCAGTAAATCCAAATTTATGGCTCAACGGGTTTGCCCCGCGAACGCCGGTTACAAACCGGCTTTGAGCAGCAAAAATTTGATATACTGAGGCTCATGAATCAAAAACCTTTTGTGTTTTTAAAATACACATAAGGAGCATCTTAAAAAGTAAGGGCGAGGCAACCCGGATTGAGGGTTTTGGAGCAGGTAAACTATGTTCCAAGTTATCTTGCCCTTACGCATCTCCAAATTATTGAGCGGATATCAGATATCATATAAATTATTAAAGTGGGAAAGTGCTTAAGCAGAGCCTAATTTTAGCCTTGATTTATGAAGAGATACGAGGAAAGAATACGGCAGCAAATTTTAAGTTTGCAAGCTGTATTGTAATTGATATTAGGATACTATATAATGGTATCACTGTCAACATTCCAAAACCCAATGCAAACATAATGTTTTTACTTTTCTGTGCTGGTGATTTATATCACAAGCAGAACTTCCTTTTTTAGAGTAAAGGTGGCAGAAAGAGGAGAGCGAGATTATGCATCCATTCTTTCAACAAAATCCTTTTAGAGCAGATGCAGCATCGGATATTGAGAACAATGCCAGGTTAGCCTTGCATCTGGTGCTGTTTCTACTCTCTACCCAAGACCCGGATGATGGCACCTGGAATGATGCTCACATTGGCGCCAAGTTAAGAAACACATGCCACGCTTTAGAAGCGCTTTACCTGCTTGGATGGGAAGATTCCATTGAGGCTGTAGAATCCGGGATAGCCTGGCTGGTTGATTTACCCGACATTTTTGATTTTACGGTAAGGGAGGAGGATTCGGTCAAGCTGTATCCCAGCCGTTTCAAGACTCTGGCCTGGCTGGGAGAGTTTACTGATCCCCAGTTGAGAACAGATTTTGAAGAGTTGGGAGAGCGTTTGGATGAGGATGGCTTACTCCGGGGCATTATGGCCAAGCAATTGCTGGCTACCATAGTATATGTTGATTGCCTTGATCACCTGAAGAAATCAAGGCTCTTGCCCTCGCCCTCGTATAAAAAGTGGGCGCGCGCCCTTGACTGTATTGAACAGAACGTTAGTCAGTGGTATCAAGATCGGCAACAAAATACACGACATTCACACATTACCCCCACAGATATTGGCGATTTGAGTTATGCCGTTGATCTCTTATTTCGCACAGAGAGATTATCCGGGCAAGATGAACTTAGCCATGAAGTGTTAACTGAACTAATTTCTGAGCTTGAGCGTTCAAGAAACGCGCATCCAATGGACTCCGACACATTATACTGTGCTATTCAACTAACTACGCATTTTTCTCAAGTTGCCGAGGCCAAAGAAGCAGTACAAATACTGCTCCGTCATCTAAGAGCCAGGTACGAGAGACAAGATTTAAGACAAGAACCATTATTCTTTCACTCGCTTGTTTTGCGCGTAATGCTAACCTATTACGGCGACCAGTTAAAAGCGGAAATGACCCGGCTTATGCTTGAGCACGAGCGACAAAATCTTGAACTGCGCAGACAAAGCGCCGAGCAAAGATTAAAGGGTGATTTTAGTATCCTTATTAAGAACAGGTTTGATGTGGAGATTACCGGCGTGCGGAGTCTTGCCGGCGGTATCACCGACGCCGAGATTTTTCGGGTTGACTTCTTCTTAAAACTTGCTCTGGTTGACAAAGGGCAAGAAACTGAAATCACAAGCCCCAGGTCATTGGTGATAAAAAGCGGCAGCCTGGATTCTTTGCTGCGCTCAATTGCGCGATATCAAAACCTGTCTGATTTACTTAAACCCTACTTTGCAAAACATGCGGGAGAGCCGCAAATTCTTGAAACCGACTCGGGGACTTCTGGCTATTTGGTTATGGAAGACCTGACCAATATGAATACCTTCCGAGATATTATGATTAACCTTGATAGAGGGCGACTCTCAAGAACCCAGAAAGAAAAACTGGGCAGAGCCTGCGATACAATCTGTAGGGGACTGTTTACCGTTTACAATCAGACCAAGCAGGGCGATACAAACTTTTTTGGTTCTCAGCTTTCACGTCTGTATATTAGTCCCATAGAAAAAAGTTTAATCAATATGTGCCGGGTCGATAAGTTTCCACATCTAAAATCGTGGCTCAACGGATTTTGGCTTGGCCATCGCAAATATCGCTCTATTGAATACTATCTAAGAAAACTTGAAAGCCACAAAGCCAAACTTAAAATCCCTTATCTAATGCTTGTGCATGGCGACTGCCATAGCCGAAACATAATGGTAGATGACCAGTTGCGCCAATTGCGACTGATTGATCTGGATTATCTGGATGAAGACGGCGATTATATTAAAGATTTTGCTTTACTCATTGAAGATATCGCTATCTTTGGATTTTTGCTTGACGATGGATATAGATTCCATTTGCACAAAGGCCAGGTTCATTTTCCCTCTAAGTCTGGCGAACCCAATGTGATAGAGACCAGAATTGAATATTCCCCCTTCTCCAGCGAAGCGGTTCGTCTCTTTCAACGGCATATGCTTAAAAACCTGGAAGTACACGCTGAAACAATTAATGATGATACCTGGAAAGAACGTTTATGGCTGGCTATGGCCACTACCCTTATTTATTTGGTATCTAAACAGGCGGGCAAAAAATATGCCACTGTAATATATGTAGAGGCCATAAAACTACTTGATGATCTGGTATCCTATCTTGATAAGGGCGTTTCTCTGGGAAACATCCCCTTTCCAGAAAAACACCCAATCGGAGTCAAACCGGGATCAAGCAGAGATGGCGCTACGGTGCCATCCTGGCACAAAAAAGATAGTATTTTTGCCGGCGTTCATAAGAAGATCATGTCGCTTGACCCGGTTATTAAGTGCGAACTGGACTTGTCGGGACGTGTTGCCCAATATTTTGCCGCCAACCCACAACAACCTTTTGCTGTGGTTAACAGCAAAAAGCAGCCTGTAGCCGTACTTCTGGCTTGCGCGCCAAATGCCCTCTCTGACCCTCTCAACCTGGCTCAAAAACGAAAAACAGAGAGCTTTTTGCAAACCGTTTTGCACGTTTCTGAAGAAAAGGAGACGGCTGTAGTAATCAAATTGCTTCAGCAAGCCTTTGAACTAAATCGCTGATTAAGATAGGGTATATTCATTTTGAACACACCCATTTAATAAGGAGTGAAAAATACCGAGTTATGAATAAACTTTCCCAACAACTGGTAGAAATTGCCTCTAACGCAGCGCTTAAAGTTGGCGACATGCTGGTCAAGGCTTCGGCAGAGGCTTTGGCCGGGGGGGTGTCTACAGAGGAAAAAGAAGGTTTTTACGACCTGGTCACAAAGTACGACCGGGAGGCAGAACAGGCGATTGCCGACCACATTTTTCAGAGCTATCCCGATTCGACCATAGTTGGCGAGGAGGGTGGCGCGCAAGGGGACGGCAGCGTGCATTGGTATGTTGATCCAATAGATGGCACAAGCAACTTTGCCTCCGGTATTCCCTTTTTCTCCGTATCCATTGGCGCAGTGTTGGATGACCGGATATTAGCCGGAGTCATTTACGCTCCCATCCGGCGCGAGTTGTTTTCTGCCTCTACGGTGGGGGCTTTTCTTAACGGTGAGCCGATAAAATCACAAGGCCATAAAACCGATTCCAAGTCTTTGCTGGTCGCTGCCTTTCCAAACCCACGAGAAGACATTTTGGGTGATGATGGTCAGTTGTTTACGGAACTGGTTCGTCGTTTTTCCACAGTTCGACGCCTCGGTTCGGCGGCGTTGGGTTTAGCATATGTGGCTTGTGGTCGGGCTGATGTGGTCTTTGAACCAATAATCAGTCCCTGGGATGTTACTGCCGGTATTCTTCTAATTGAGCAAGCCGGCGGGCGCTACGTGCCTTTGGGGGAGGTAGACTCCCACGCTCAATCATACCCCTGGCTTTTCCCCGGCTTTATTGCCACCTGCGCCGAGTTTGATCTTGAACAGTCTATTATGAATGTGTTTGTCGATTGAATTTGCTTGCTCAACAATTACAGTTGTTTGGCAAGCGCCTGAATCTCTCGGATTTCGGGGATGTTGGTTAGGTATTTTTCGCGTAAAAAGGTGTCAGTAATTTGGGCTGCCTGCGAGTCTATGTACGCTTGGCCTTGTACCAGGGCTAACCTGGCTTGTTCAGGTTTTTGATTTGCCTGCAAAATGTGGTAGCAGGTCAGGTAGATCATTGCCGGGTGTTCAATGCCTTGAGTCCCCTGGCGGTTGATAGAATTTAGCGTATGTTGGGTGCAGGTGTAGGCCAAACTCAAGTCATTTTTAGCCAGGGCCACGGCTCCCAACAGGGCGATGGTTTCTACCATAGCCACTTCTTGTTGAGTTTCGCGCTCTATTTTTAGGGATTCTGTAAGGTGTTCTTTGGCTGCTTTAAATTGCTTTTGGTTATGCAATGTCCAGCTATAGTAAGTTAATGCTTTTGACATGGCCCAGGGGTCGTTAATATCTTTTAAAATCGCAATGGCTTCTTTTAAGAAGTGCGCGGCTATTTTGTCTTTTCCCTGTCGAAAATAAAGAAAACCCAGGTGGTAAAGACTATGAGCCTCGCGTTGGCGGTCGCCAATGGATAAGTAGAAGGTGTAGGCTTGCTCAAAAAGGTGGTGGGCGGTGGTATAGTTACCCAGACTGCGCTGTATTTTGCCCAAGCTGTGCTGGGTTAACGCTTCACCGGCCCGATCCCCAATTTTGCGGTGCAGGCTTATAGCCTGGTCATAACAGTGTTGGGCAGCCATTAACTGGCCCATATCATAATAAACTCGACCCAGATTGCATAGGCTGCTGCCCAAATTAACCTGGTTTTTCGTTTTTTGCCACAAATCTATTGCTTCTTGAAATAGGTAGAGCGCCACATCGTAATCGGCCTGGTAGTGGGCCACAATGCCCAGTTTGGTAAAGCAATTTCCTTGAGCGTTGTCATCCTGATGGTCTTGGGCAATCAGTAAGGCTTGCTGTAAATAGTCATGCGCCGCTTTATATTCTCCCAATAAATAGAGTAGTTTGCCATAGTGGTTGGTGGCGCTGCCAATCAGTTTGTTATCGCCGGCTTGTTGAGCCAATTGCAGGGCGCGTTCAACAAGCTCCAGGCCAGAGTAATAGTCGCCGATGGTTCCATAAAAATCTCCCCACTGTTTTACCGCCAACGCCCGGCGACCATCATCATTAAGCGCCTCGGCCAGAATGCCCAGCGTACCCAGGTCTTCCGACTCTGCGTCACGCTGGCCGGTGAGGTTGTATAACCTGGCTCGGTCTAAAAGAACATCCCAGTACTCCCAAGAGATAATGCCCGGACCACTTTCAGTGTCGGCCAGATAAGTTAAAATCTCAGAATAGTAGTTAATGGCGGCTTGATTGGCATACTCTCTATGCGCTTTTTGAGCGGCAGTCTTCAAGTATTGTAAGGCTTTGTTCCAATTATCGCTGCGGCCATAATGAAAAGCCAGTTGCTCTACTTCATCAGGAGACAGAACCTCCAGGGCTTGGCCAACGGTGCTATGCAATTGGCGACGCTGAGCCAGTAACAAACCTTCGTAAACAACTTCTTGAGCAATAACATTATAAAAAGAGTATTCCCAGTTGGGCGCCGGTGTTTCCAACTGGATCAGTTTTTCCTTTTCCAACCTGTCAAGCTGCGAGGATAACATCAACTGAGCATCGGGCATAGGGTGAACTTCTGCCAGCAGCGAGCGTCGAAAAGTGGCGCCAATTATAGAGGCAATCTTTAAAGTCAGCTTTTCGGCTTCTGATAAGCGGTCAATCCGCGAGAGGATAACATCCTGAATTGTATCGGGTAAATCCAGGGATTCCCCCCGTCCAGAACCATAATTCTCTTGACCATTTATTACATCCAAAACAGCCCCGGTAATTTCGTGCAAAAAGAAAGGGTTTCCTTGCCCTCGACTCAGCAAGAGTTCTTCCATCTCCGGCGGCAGCGACTTTGCCCCTGACAGAATTCTGATTAAGTCCAGGCTTTCTTGAGAGGATAGTGGGGCAAGACGAATGGTATAGGCATAAGGCAAGTTTTTAACATCTGCCAGGGCGTGCAAATCTTCTTTTGTTGCGGGACGATGAACCAGAATCAGTAGAATGGGGCAAGCGCTTAGTTTTTGAACCAAATAGGCGGCCAGAGACAATGACAACTCGTCGGCCCAATGTATATCTTCCAGCAGAATCAATAATGGTTGCTGTTGCGCCTGGTAATGCAATATTCCCTCAACCATAGCAAAGGTGTTGTTGCGGCGCAGTTCTCTGGATATATGTTGGGTAAAGTCATTATCTGGCGATTCCAGACCCAGTACATCTGCCAGTAGGGGTAAACGATGGGTCCAGTAGTTAGGTTGATCAAAGGGGGTTGCTAAATTGGCAGTGGCGCTAGCCAGTTGGGCCAGTTGTTCTGGTGGCGAAAGGGATGGGGTAAGGCCAAGAATGGTTGCCAGTATCTCGCGCCAGCTTTGATAAGGTATTTGTTGGCCGTAGCTCATGCATTTGCTGCCATAGGCCATACCTTCTGCCAAAACCCACTCGCGCGCCATCTCGGCAACTAAACGGCTTTTACCTACGCCGGGTTCACCCTCAATAAATAAAGGTTGTAGCGTTCCGGCCCGCGCTCTGGCTGCCATACGACGGATTTGCTCAAGCTCTGCTTTGCGTCCGACCAGAGGGTTTCTATACAACAGGTAACGGTTTGCTATT
The DNA here is from genome assembly GCA_024277275.1 of Chloroflexota bacterium. Lineage (GTDB taxonomy): Bacteria > Chloroflexota > Anaerolineae > 4572-78 > J111 > JAJRVO01. The sequence continues at coordinate 2,427 of JAJRVO010000173.1, read as the reverse complement.
TCATCCTGAACACCCTGTTTACCCTTTACCAGGTAGGCAGTTAGAGTTTCAACTTTGCCTCTAAGCGATATTTTTCCCAGGCTTTCGGTAATAAATTGCTGGCCCGCGCGTTCTTTAACCCGTTCGCTAATAATAATGGCGCCGGCCCGGCCGTATTGCATGAGGCGGGCGGCTATGTTTACCTCGTCGCCAATAACGGTGTACTCTCGCTGGTTGGGCGCGCCGATTGGTCCGGCAAAAATAGGGCCTTCGGAAATGCCGATGGCCATCCGTAGATTTTGCTCTCTGGCGGCGGTTTGCAGGCCCAGGGCGCAAGTTACGGCTCGGGTGGCATCGTCTTCATGAGTAAAGGGCGGGGCGCCAAAGAGAATCAACAGGACGGTCCCTTTGTCGTCAACAGCCACTTTATCCAGCGAACCTTCAAAACGATAGGTGACCTCTTGCGTAGCCTGTAAAAGGTTTTGCAGTTTTTCGCCAACGTTTTCTGCCTCGTAATCAAATCCACCTACGCCAATAAATAAAATTGTCATCCGGCGCAGTTCGGCCAGCCATTCAGATTGGGTATCCAGGCGGGCTTTGATTGCGCCAGGGATGTAACACTGTAGCGCTCTTTTGCCCAACTCTCTCTCTTCCTGGTTTAACTGTTCCCAATCCAGCCTGGCAGGGGGCAGTTTTGGCATCGAGGCGACGGTTTTTAAAAGATTGGTAAAGCCGCGAGCTTTTATGTTGGGGATACCAACAAAGAACTCTTCAACTTCTGCCCAGGCTTGGGGACTTAAGACAATTTGTTCCGGTTTGGCGTGCCGCTCGGCTGTAGAGACTTGTACTATCGGATCGCCCCCAACCACGTACTCCCAGCGGCCCAAAGCGCCCCCAATGCTGCACTCCAGTATTTCTCCGGCCCCAATCCCTACTTTCATCGATAAAGAGGCATTTCCCCGTGAAGTTTTGATGTTAGAAAAATGGCTCATTTTGGCCTGCATGGTTAGCGCGCACTCTCCGGCCCTGCGTACGGCCAATTGCATTGGGGTTTCTTCGGCGGGGAAAAGTACGGTCATAGCATCGCCAGAAAATTTAACTACTTGACCCTGATATGCCTGAACAATCTGAATCATACGGGTAAAGTATTGGTTGGTCAGGTCGCTAAGTTCTTCGGGGCCGGCGGGGCCGGACAAAAGTTCGCTGAGGGGGGTAAAACCGGAAATATCAGTAAACAAAACAGCAGCAGGCAAACGGCGAGCCACCGGCCTGGTTAAAGGATAAGGGTGACGGTTAATAGCTTGCGCCACCGGCATTGGTACATATGCTGCCAGTTTTTTTAATAAATCCGGTGAGGTCATGATTAATTGTGAGCTAGTATTGATGTCGCTTACAACAATTATTTATAGCCAATAGCCAAATGTCAATGAGTCAATGGTCAATGTGTTGAGGTGTGAGTGGTTCTGACGCTTGTGGGATAATACGGGTTTGCCAGATAAATAAAGTATAACACACAATAGTAGCCAAAGGTAGTTCTTAACCGGGCTTTTTTAGAGAAGCGTTGTACGGGTTCACTGAACTTGTACCAAGCGTTGGATATTGGTATCTTCTCAATAACTTGGGGGTAACTTTGCGCAGACCGCAGAGGTCTTTAAGACCTCTGCGGTCTTTACCCCGGATTATTGAGAAGATACGATATTTGATAAAAATTTGGCAAGGATATAAAACTATGATAGACTCGAATTTGTTGGCAGTTGTTCTATCTTTAGGCCATTCTTGTTAGATAGAATGTTCCGCCTGCCTTAATCTAACACAGAAAGGAGGTGAGGGGAGAGTGACAGAACGCGAAACCGGAACGGTTAAGTGGTTCAGTAACAATAAAGGTTATGGTTTTATCACACGCGATGGGGGGCAACAAGATGTCTTTGTGCATTATAGCTCTATTGAGGCCGAAGGCTATCGTAGCTTGGCAGAAGGCCAGCGTGTGGAATTTACAGTGGGTGAAGGAGCAAAAGGTCCACAAGCGCAATCCGTAACTATTATCCATTAAAAAGGGGTATTTTTTACATAGCGAAGACAGGCCAATCTTCTTACTGACATCCAGCTGTAGGCTATACTGTAATCATTGGTAGAGAACCCGCGCAAGCGGGAAACAATAAAAAAAATGAGGAGTCTACGGTATACGCCCAAAATAAACTTTGGGTACGCCCAAAATAAACTTTGGGTACGCCCAAAGTAAGTTTTGGGTACGCCCAAAGTAAGTTTTGGGACCGACCCCTCATTTTTTTATTTGGCGACGCTCGGTAAAGTATTACCTCGCAACATTTGCGTTATCCGCGAGAATCATTTGTTCATTGTTAATTGCTCATTGTTAATTTGCGGCTTGCCGCGCTATAGTATTACCTCGCAACATTTGCGTTATCCGCGAGAATCATTTGTTCATTGTTA
>JAJRVO010000172.1 GCA_024277275.1 Chloroflexota bacterium | reverse complement strand
GCGACAGGTCACAATTGGCAATCACGCCTTGCTCCACTGCGACCAGCCTGAAATGGCCGATTTTTGCCGGCGTGTAACCGGCGCGGAAGCCAGGGGACACACGACCATCCTTGTCAACGAGAACGGCGCTCTGCACGGGTATCTGGCCGTTAGCGACCCGCCTCGCCATACCAGCCGCACCATGCTGACCAGGTTGAAAGAGATCGGAGTCGCCAAGACAGTGATGCTTACCGGCGACAACGTGAATGTGGCTACTGCCATTGGGCAACAATTGGGTATTGGTCAGGTTAAAGCCGGATTAATGCCGGAAGACAAGGTAGCTGCCGTGCGTGAATTGGTCAACCGTTACGGCAATACCGTGGCTATGGTTGGCGATGGGGTTAATGATGCTCCGGCCCTGGCTGCGGCCAGCGTGGGTATTGCTATGGGCGCCGGGGGCGCGGCCCAGGCCCTTGAAACCGCCGATGTGGCCCTTATGGCCGATGATTTGACCCAATTGCCGGTTGCCATTCAACTGGGGCGCAGGGCTATGCAAACTATCCGCTTTAATATCTGGTTTGCGTTGATTATCAAAGCCATCTTTTTACTGGCCGCAATCACCGGCTTTGCCACCCTCTGGATGGCCGTTTTTGCCGATATGGGGGCCTCGCTGCTGGTCACCCTGAATGGGATGCGGTTGTTGAAGCAAAACGACAAATAAGCGGTCAACCTCTGTTTTTCCACAAACCAAAAACCCGCCGAAAATTTCGGCGGGTTTTTGGTTTTGTATCTTTTACTCGTTTTCCTTGTTCCCAAACTGGAGTTTGGGAACAGGTACAGCACTTACGCAGTTTAGAGCAGAATTAGCTGAATGAGAGAATTTTATTCTAATATTCTGCCAATTCTGCTCTAAATGAGGTGCAAACTTTAACACTGAACGGCAACTGCGTAAGTACTGCGAGCACAGGAAAATTACTTGCCACTTGCCGCTTGAAGTTGCGGCAGCAAGTTTTTAAGCGTTTTACCGTCGGTCATAGCTTTGACCAGGGGATCAACTACAAGCCGCAGTATTTGGGCCTCCTGCTCTTCATTGAGATAGGGCAGGTCAAACTTTTTGTTGGTTGCTTCCACCAGCCTATCGGCAAATGCTTTGGCCTGAGCTTTATCAATGCCTTTATCTGCTTCTCTCATCAGACCGTGGAAAAGCGTGGGCAATGTATCCTCAAGCGCCCGGTCAATCACAGCCACGGCGTGTTCAAAAATCTGTTGTTCCATTTCTTCAGGCACAAGAGGAATATCAATGACCGTGTTGACTAGCGTAGCAAATTGTTTCTGTTCTTCTTTTGATAGCATCATCGCAGGGTTTCCTTTCCGATTCTTGAATGAGTATGTTTTACATAACACAAAGTAACATTTTAATTTTTGAGGTTACGACCACGTTATCTGCTTCGATTCAGAATAAGCCTCAATAATTCTCGTTGTTCTTTCAGTAGTTCTTGTTGTTCTTCCATTAACCCTGACATTTGTCTATTCAACTGTTCAAGCAATTCAACTAACTCACGATAATGGGTTAATAGTCGTATCTTTTCAGTTCTTTGTTTCCTGCGCAAACGATACGCTACAAGCGGTCTACGATTCAACCGTAGTCGTTTTATTGTGAACGATCCCACGATTGTCAATGAATGCACAATACCATCATCAAGTTCCAAAAAATGTAGCGCAGCTGGTTCCAGACGAGGATTCCACAAGGCCAAATCTTTGTCAGATGAGGGCCAGCAGTCCAATTTGTACTGGTTACAACGGGGACAACTGTAAACCAGATTTTCAAGGCCATCGCCTCCACCTCTGGTTTTGGGTTGAAAGTGGTCTATTGTCAGTAGGCCGCCTGTATCAACTTCGGTAACACCACAAAATTCACAAGCAAAGTTGGCTCGTTGTCGAACTTGTTCTCGGACATTTGGTGCAATTGTCATACAGTTTGCTGTATCGCGGAAGAATCAACAAGTTGTCGTCGCAAACTGATTATTTCTCGACGTAGCACTTCATTTTCAGAGACAGTTTCTTGAATACGTTTGGTGATTGTCATCAATTGGGTTAAAGTCGTTTCGATTTGAGATTGAAGCGTCACGACAGTTTCTTCGCTTGTGGTTATCCCTAAAATATCAATTTCAACGCTATCTTGAAATTCATACCAACTCTCTAATTGCGCTTGTTCTTCGTCAGAAAGAGATTTTTCCCGTGTCACTTTATCATGCAATACTTTGCCAAGATCATCAGAAATCATTTTCTCTGGCCCTTTCAATCTCTAAACCTCTTTAATTTACGGTTATAATTTTAGCATAAATCGGGGATTTTAGCGAAAGTTGTTTTTTTATGAACATTACACCAACGACCTCTGCCTGTGGCGGCGAGTCGCTTGTTGATACAGGGCAGAAGCCTGATCCTCTTCACCGTGCCTCTCGTAGATAGCGCCTAAATTGAGGTAAGGCCAGGTGTAATCGGGGTCTAATCTGATGGCTTCCTCGTAGGCGGCCATAGCCTCGCCTTCTCGATTTAGCGTGCCATAGATATCGCCCAAGCTGTTCCACGATATGGCCCGATCCTGATCGTTAGCGTGTCGCCCAATACCCTCCTTGAAGGTGATGATAGCCAAGTCGTATTGGCCCATACTCTCATAAACCAGCCCCAGGTTGTTGTAAGGCCAGGTGTAACCGGGGTCCAGTTCAATGGCGCGTTTATAAGCCTCAACGGCCTTGGGATAATCTTCTAAGGCGTTGTAAACGTCGCCCAGGCTATTCCAGGGTAAAGCGTAGCCAGGATTAAGCTTAAGCGCCTCCTGAAAGGCGTGTACAGCCTCCTGGAAGCTGCCGGCATCCCGATAAACGTTGCCCAAGCTATCCCACGACACGGCCTTATCGCGGTTGTTGGCATGTCGCTCGATGGCTTGCTGATAAAACGTAACGGCCTCGCTGTACTGCTCGCGTTTCTCGTAAACCAGGGCCAGGTTGTGATAGGGCCAGGGGTTGGCGGGATTGGCGTCAATAGCCTGCCTATAGGCGTTGATGGCCTCCTCATCCCGCTCCAGCGCGGCGTAGATATTACCCAGGCTATACCAGGGCGGAGCATATTTGGGGTCAAGCGCGGTAGCCCGCCGGTAGGCGTCAATCGCTTTTTCATTTTCGCTCATTAAGCGATGGATACCGCCGGTATGATCCCACAAAATGGCCTTGTGCTCGCTGTTTTTGTGCCGCTTAATTGCCTCTCGATAATGGTTAATGGCCGCCTCGAAGTCGCCCTGCTCTTCATACACCAAACCCAGGTTATGATAGGGCCAGGCATACTTGGGGTCTATCTTAATGGCTTGTTTGTAGGCTCTGGTTGCCTCATCGTAGCGGCGCAAATTCCGATAGGCGTCGCCCAAACTATTCCAGGCCAAAACATATTCAGAGTCGCGCTGAATGGCCTGTTGGCAGGCTTCAATAGCGTCTTTGAGCCGCTTTAAGCCGCTATAGGTTTCGCCCAGGCTGTGCCAGGGCAAGGCGTAAGAGTCATCCAGGTCTATGGCTTGCTGATAGGCTTTGATAGCCTCGTCATGGCGCTCTAACGCGCTATAAGCGTTACCCAGGTTATTCCACGAAACAGCCTTATGTTGGTCATTTTCAAAGCGTTCAATGGCTCGTTGATACAGGGTGACGGCTTGCTGGTTGGTTCCCAGATTTTTATAAATAAAGCCCAGGTTGTGATACGGCCAGGCATAAGCCGGATTCAATTGAATGGCCTTTTGGTAGCTATCGATGGCCTGCTGGTTTTGTTCCAGAATTCGGTAAACGTCGCCCAAACCATTCCATGACAGCGATTTGTCTTCGGGCCGCAGATGCCGCTCAATCGCCTGTCGATAACAGGTAATGGCCTGCATATGAGCGCCCTTATCCCGGTAAAGCCGGCCCAGATTGTGATAGGGCCAGGGATAGCTTGGCTCAAATTCAATGGCCCGTTGATAGGCTTCAACAACTCCCTCTTCACGCCCTTGAGCCTGATAAACATCGCCCAGGCTGTTCCAGGGGCGGGCATACCGGGCATCAAGCTCAATGGCCTGCCGGTAGGCTTTAACGGCCTCCTCATACTGCTGCTGAGTATGATGGACATCCCCCAGATGGTTCCATGAGACAGCTTTGTGCTGGTCATGCGCATGCCGGTCAATAGCCTGCTGATAAAGCCCAATAGCCAGCTTATATTCGCCCTTGTACTTGCACACCAAACCCAGATTGTTGTAAGACCAGGCGTGAGCCGTGTCCAATTCAATAGAGCGCCGGTAGGCCCGCATAGCTTCATCGTAACGCGCTGTTCCGGCGTACACATTGCCTAAATTGAACCACGGCAAGGCATATTTGGAGTCAAGATCAATGGCCTGCTGGTAAGCGTCAATAGCGTCGTTCCAACGCCTGACCAGAGCATAGGTGTCGCCCAAATCATTCCAGACTGCCGCCCGGTCTTGCGCTTCGGGATGGCGGTCAATGGCCTGCTGGTAAAAGATTATGGCCGACTCATACTGTCCCAATCTATGATAAACCAGACCCAGGCTGTGGTAGGGTGGGGCATAAGGCGGGTTAAGCTCAATGGCCTGCCGATAAGCCTCAATGGCCTGTTCATAGCGACCCTGAACCCGGTGAACATTGCCCAAACCATTCCACGAGAAGGACTGATCCTCGGCTGCTTCTTTGGGATAGCGCAGGAGGGCCTGTTCATAAAATTTAATGGCCGGCTCGTGTTTCTCAAGCGCTTCATCAATTAGGCCCAGGCCGTGGTAGGGCCAGGCATAACCGGCATCCAAATCAACGGATTGTTGATACGCCTCAATGGCCTCGTCATAACGCTCCAGAAAACGGTAAATGTTGCCCAGCTTGTTCCACGGCGGAGCGGCGGCAGGGTCTCGCTTGATGGATTGTTGGTAAGCCTCAATCGCCTCCCGGCGACGCTCAAGGTCGGTGTAAATGTCGCCCAGGCTGTCCCAGGGGGACACATACGTGTCATCCAGCTCAATGGCCTGCTGATAAGCCTCAATGGCCGATTGGTGTTGCTCCAGGGCATAATAAGCGTTACCCAGGTGATTCCAGGAAACGGCTTTAGCCTGCGCCCGCTCTTTTGGATATCGCTCGATGGCCTGCCGGAAGCGATTGATGGCCGGGGTATATTCGCCCAGCGTCTCGTAGACCAAGCCCAGGTTGTGATAAGGTTGGGCGTTGGCAGAATCTAACTCGATAGCTCGGCGGTAGCTTTCAATGGCCTGGTCGTACTGAGTCTGGGTACGATAGATATTGCCCAAACTGCGCCAGGGCGCGGCCAAAATGGTATCCAGCTTGCCGGCCCGGCGATAGGCTTTGATAGCCTCTTCAAGGCGATTTAGCGCCTGATACACATCGCCCAAACCGTTCCACGACAACGCCTCGCTCTTCTCGTGGTCTTTGGGGTAGCGTTCAATGGCTTGCCGGTAAAAACTCAGGGCCGGCTCGTACTCGTCCCGTTGCCGGCAGATAACGCCCAGACTGTGGTAAGGCCAGGCATAATCCGGGGCTAACTCAACAGCCTGTTGATAAGCCCGCTCTGCTTCTTTCGGGTTTTCCAACACAAGGTGAGTGTCGCCCAACTTGTTCCAGGAAATCGCTTTCGACCGGTCATCCTCGTGTCGCTCTATGGCTTGCCGGTACAGGGTCAAGGCCGGCTGGTGCGCGCCGTGATCGGTAGAAATCAGCCCCAAACTGTGATAAGGCCAGGCATAGTCGGGATCCAGCTTGATAGCCTGCCGGTAAGCCTGACCCGCTTCCTGGTACTGAGCCATAGCCAGGTAAACATCCCCCAGGCTATTCCAGGACTCGACATCCTCGGGGTCAAGCTCAACAACCTTCTGATACGCCTCAGTGGCCTCGCCATAGCGTTCCAGCCGGTGATAAATCCCGCCCAAACTGCGCCAGGAAACCGCCCGGTCCTCATCCTGCTCATGCCGCTCGATGGCCTGTTGATAAAGCCCAATCGCCAATTCGTCATCGCCGCGTCTCTCATACACCTGCCCCAAATTGTGATGGGGCCAGGCGTAATCGGCATCCAGAGCCGTGGCCCAGCGATAAGCCTCTATAGCCTCGTCGTCATTCTTAAGCGCAACGTAGGCGTCGCCCAGGTTATTCCACGATATGGCCTTGCCTTCATCATCCTCGTGCCGGTTGACGGCTTGCTTATAGAAGGTGACGGCTTTATCGTATTCAGCCCGCCGGGCGTAAATAAAGGCCAAATTGTTGTAGGGCCAGGCTTCATCCGGTTCCAGGTCTATCACGCGTTGGTAGGCTTCAATGGCCTCGTCATCGCGTTTTAAGGCTCCATAGAGGTCGCCCAGGCTGTTCCAGGGATCGGCGTAATCCGGTTCAAGCTGCACGGCCTGCCGGTAGGCTTTTATGGCGGACCCGGCATCACCCGACAAGCGGTGAACGTCGCCGATGCTGTTCCAAGACTGCGCCTGTTCAGGATCAATCTCGATGGCCTGCTCATAAGCCTTGAGCGCATCCAGATATTGATCCAAAGCAACGTAAACGTCCCCCAGGCTGTTCAAGGCCGACGCTTTGGCTTGTTGATCCGTGTGCCGGGCAATGGCCTGCTGATATTGAGCCACAGCGCCGGCGTAGTCGCCCTGTCGGGCATAGACCAGGCCCAAATTGTGGTAAGCCTGGGCTTTGGCAGGGTCCAGCAAAATGGCGCGCTGGTAGGCGTCGATAGCTCCCGGATATTGCCCCAACGCGCTGTAAACGTTCCCCAATCCGTACCACGGCGGCGCATACTTGGGATTTAACACCCCGGCCCAGCGATAGGCTGTAATTGCCTCTTCGTAGTTGCCCAGGGCGGCGTTTGCGTCGCCAAAATCATCCCACGACACGGCCCGGTCTTTGTCGCTCTGATGATGGTCAATGGCCTGCTGGTAGAAATCCAGAGCCAGTTCGTAATCGCCGCGCTCGGCGTAAATTTGGCCCAGGTTGTGATAGGGCCAGGCATAAGCCGGGTCCAGTTCAATGGCCTGCTCGTAGGCGGCAATCGCCTCGTCGCCGCGCCCCAAAGCGTCGTAAACATCGCCCAGGTTGTTGTAATACATAGGGCGCGGTTCAATCTGGATAGCCCGCTCGTAGGCCGAGATGGCCTCTTCTTCTTGTCCCGAATAATCCAGCCCAACACCCAAATTAAACCAGGCGCCGCCGTTTTCCGGGTCTAACTGGACCGCCCGCCGGGCCGCCTGCGAACCCGGCTCAGACGGCACGGTGACCAGGGCCGACTCCGGCCAGAACAATCGACTGCTCAACTCGTAAAAGGCTTTGCCCAACTGTCGACCCAGCCCAATGGCATCTTCGGGCCGGTGTTGGTCGGCTTCCAGGTAGGCGGCCAGGCCCAGGTCATACTTCCCGCCTTCAACCAGCCAGTTGCCCCGCCAGAGATGGAGAATACTAATGTGCAGCGGAGACAAACCGGGGGCCTGCAACAGACTTTCTACCATTGCCCCCATCGCCTCGCCCGGTTCGTCAAAGAACCAGTCGATATCCTGCATGCCAACCCGCATCCGGTGCAACAGGTTGGCGTAGGCCCCGCTAAAGGTGGCAATGCTGCCGGACAAAAACTCTTCGGCCTGCATCAAGAGACCGTTAGAGAAGGGTCGATCAAAACCCAGGCCTTCTACAAAACGAGGCAAGAGGAAAAGGACCGCCTCATCGGGTCTGGCCCAGAGCAAGGCATTGGTTAAATCACGGGTGGCTCGCTGCCATTCGGGGTCGCGGACGCGCAGGGCGGGATCGTCAAATTTCTGCTCCAACGCATCCCACCTGGCCCGATAATGGATAACTGCCCGACGCCCCAGACGCTCACGGGCCTCGCCGTTTTGCCGGGAAGTGCGCAGTTGACGGCGCACAAATTCATAAACGGCATCGTGCAGCCCTTCTGGCAGCACAAAGGCATAACGCGCCCGCAAGCTGTACAGCATCGCGCGGACCGATTCGTCCGGGTGGAGATTCCAGACCGCAGCCACCGCCTCTTCATCCGCACCCTTGCGTAAAAGGGCCATAGCCTGCACGCGTTCCAGATCATCGGGGTGGGTGAGGCAGTAGCGCAGGAAGCGCTCGGTGATTTTGTCCAGCCGGTCGCTGGCTATCAGGCTCTTGTCATCAAGGGCAAAGTCGCGCAAAAACTCATCCCGGTCCATAGTAAAGAGCGCGTCCGATACCATCTCGACCACCAGCGGCACGCCGCTGCTGGTCCCCTTGACAGCTTCAATCACCTCGTCATCAATCAGCAATGGGGCGCGACGACGTTCAGCCTCGGCCTGAAGGTAGTCGCGCAGGTCGGCGTCGCCAAAGATGCTCATATCCCAGACTACGGGGGGATTTGCGCCCAACAGGTCGCGGTAGCCTTTGTAAGGCCGCTGCTCGCCGCCGATGTCCACTATCCGCTCATCGGCCAAATTGTAACGGCCGCTCAAAATCCAGATAATGGGCGCGTAATTGGTGGGCAATACCAGGCAATCGCGGATGAGGGGTTCCAGTGAAACTACAATTTCAAGGTTATCCAGTCCAATGACCATAGGCCGCTCGCCGGCAATTTGCTTGAGCGCGGTTGCCAAATGCGCGGCCTGGGCAGCCGGAGGGTTGCGGAACAGAGCGGCCTCTGCCGGCTCCAGTTTGCCCTCTGACTGCATCCGCTCCAGCAGCAGGTCATAGGCTTTGGCCAGGGTGGGCGCGTCTTTGCCAACAGTTTCCGCGCCGCCGGTTTGACCCACGCCACCAGCGTGGACGGCGCCACTGGCATGGGTGTAGGCAATTGAGGTCTCGGCATAGGAGTGGTAGCCCGCTTCCGGCTCGCTGCGGGCGACAAGGTCGGCGGCAACCTTCATCATCTTGTCCCACTGTTCCCGGTTTTCAAATTGATAGCGGGTCACGTAGTCGATGATGTCAGGCGTGTCGAGCTTGGCCTGCCAGTAAGCGGCCAGATAAGCCTCGTATCCGGCCTGTACCAACTGATCGTAGATTCTATCCAGCAGGTGAGCCGGTTCCAGCACCGGCGCGCCAATCGAAACGTCGTCATAGAGGGTCAGGGGGGGGGGATCGTTGGGTATTTCGTCGGCCAGAGTCAAGCAACGGCGGGTTAGCCAGCTCTTGCCGATACCGCCAATGCCGTGCGGCAAAAAAATGTTGGCATAGGAGTTGTCGCCGGGAGCCTGGTTCGGGTCAAAGTCGGGGCCAAGCTCTTGGGCCAACTGAGACCATAGCCGGTGGTGCGCCAACAGCCCTTGCAAAACGACCAAAAATTGTCGCTGTTCCTGTATCCGTCCGATAAAATCGGTTCGCTGTTCTTCGGGTTTAATTGTTTCCGGGGATGCTTCCATCATTGTCCTCTTGTACAATTTGTGCTAACGGACATCCGATTGATTTGACAACAATCACTTGCTCCCAAGTAGCAAGGTAACAGGGTAGCAAGGTAGCAGGGTGATACCCCATCATTTTTTTTGCAACCTTGCAACCCTGTAACCCTGCAACTCAAAGATATGCCCGTTAGCGAATTGTCCAATAAAATTTTACCATATTAAATACTATAAGACAACTGGGAATGTAAAGTTTTATGTCAACTGTAGATGTGGTTAGAAACGCGGAGAGTTGATTGACAACTGGCCTAAGATAATGCGTAACGCAACTTGTAACCACGTAAAAATTTGGCGCGACAGCCTTTATTACGGATTACGCGTTACGCATTACGGGCGTAGAAGTATCAATCTGACCTAAACCATGCCAACATATCTGAGTTTTATGATATAATAGGCCACAAGAGAAAAATCACACAAAGGGAGGTTTTTCTATGCCCAAAGTTCTAATCATCGAAGATCGACGTGAGAACATTGTCTTTATTGCCAACAACATTTTAAGGCCAAAAGGGTATGACGTTATTACGGCCCGAGACGGTCAAATTGGTTTGCAAAAAGTAGAGGAAGAAATTCCCGATTTGATCATTACCGATTTAAAGCTACCCAAAATGGGCGGCTTAGACGTTATGGAGGAGCTTCTTGAAAGAGGGATTTTTATCCCCACCATTGTTATGACGTTTCATGGCACAGAAGAAACAGCCAGGCGAGCATTACGACTGGGAGCGCGGGATTATTTAATAAAACCATTTACTATGGAGGAAATGGACGACGCGCTGGAAAGGGCTTTTAGGCCGCCGCCTACCACGCCCGAAGCTTACCGGCAAAAGTTGGACGCCGAAACCAGGATCGCCTCGCTGGAAGAGGAGTTGGGGCAAACAAGCGCTCTTTTGGCGGAAAAAGAGAAACAATTGGAACGCTTTCAGCAAGCATCCGCCAATTATGTCGATAAGGACGACCTGGCTAAAGCCGCCGAGCAAGCCAAAGCCTGGGAGGATAACAACGTCCGTCTTAATGAGGTTCTGGCGGAAACCAAATACGCCCTTAGCAAAGCCCAGGGCCGAGCCGACGCCCTGGAAGAAACAATGATGGCTCAAAAAGTTGAAATGGATAAATATCAAAAGGAAGCCAGGCGTTTAGCCAAAGAACTGCGCAACCTGTCAGAAGCTGTCCGCTTGATGTCGCAAGATATGGAGCATCAAATGAATCGATTGCTCACGCTTACTCCACGCGAGGAGGCGTAACGCCCAAAAATTACCTCCCGCACAAATAAGCAGAAAAAACAACGCACTGCACGAAACACCATCATTCCGGCAAGAACAACCCGAATTTGGCGGGATTCCATAATTATGTGCCAATTTAGGGTACACAGTTCAGTTAAACGCAGCTTTGGGGGTATACATTCTTCTTAAGCCAAATTTTGCTAACTGGATAGCAAAATTTTGTTACCCGACAAAAGGGGTTAATCGAATAAAAGCCAAAAATGGCGAAAATCAAGAAAAACTGAACGTCAGAAGATCGATAGACGCACTACGCCCTATGGCAAGTGAAAAATCAACCTGATGGGTTCTTATTTTGCTGGTTGAAAGCCCGCTGGAGGCAGTTTGAAGTCCCAACGGAACACAATTTTGAGTTCATGGAGGCGCTCCAGAGCTAAAAGTCGGTATAACCAGCGCCAACCGAGTTGAAATAGGCTCAAATCACGCCGATCAGCCCGGTCAACCTGATCAGCTTGGTTGATTACAATTAGG
>JAJRVO010000171.1 GCA_024277275.1 Chloroflexota bacterium | reverse complement strand
GGTGTTTCTTAAATCGTGTAGACCAGACCGCAGAGGTTTCTGAAGCCGATTTTAACTGTAGTCAGGTTCATAACCGGGGCAAATTCGCTTAAAAATGTCTCGCAAAAAACCTCTGCGGTCTTTAAGAAACACGCTCTAAGGCTACCGCAAATGGCAACCACACGAACCGATGCTTGCATTTTACTATTAGAGGTCATAAACCTTTCCTTTCAGAATGTTATTTTATTGCCGTTCCCACCAAAACCTTATTTGGGCTTTACCACCGTGGTCTTGATATTCTACCTCAAGGGTGTGAAAACCTCCACCCACATTGGCAAAAAAGCCTTCAATTATGTCTTTTCTTTCACTGTACCGGTTAAAAATTTCCCATCCATCCAGGGTGAGCCTTACGTTATCTTTTTCCTCAATCTCGGCAAAAAATTGATAATCTCCCGGGTCCAATGAGCATGCCCCCCCGACTCAAAATATTCAACGACAATGGTGTGGGGACCGGTTTCCAGGTCGGCAAAGGTGCCCTCGTAGGGCACAGGCAGCGCGGTGTGCCAGGCATCAATAACCCGCCAGCCATCCACGTAAACTCTAATGCCGTCGTCTACGGTGGCAAAAAAGCGATAATCGCCGCTTTCAATAAAATCGAAAATGCCGGTCCAGCGCACAGAAAAGTTGTCGCTGGGAATACCGGGAGCAGGCAGGGCTGTTCAGTTCTCACCAATCGCCGGTGATTTTACCGCCAAGGACGCCAAGATCGCCAAGATTTTTATAAATTCTTTGCGTCCTTGACGCTCTTGGCGGTTTAAAAATTATGCCACGCCTTAGAACTGAACAGCCCTGGGAGGCAAGGATTATTGACAAATGTTGACATACTTGGCAGGTTAAACAGTGTTCAATCCGGATTGCCGGATATGGCAGTTTCTTTGCAACAGTTTTAAATCCACTAACACCCTTTTACACTCACAATACAAATTTTTTAATCTTAACTTTATGCTTACTCAAGGAGGAGGAAGTTTATGAAAACTCGATTAATCAAGTCGCGTTTAGTAACAATGGCTATTTTAGTCGTTATTCTGGGGTTGTTGGCGGCATGTGGCGCCGCTCAACCAGAAACGGTCACTGTGGTTGAAACGGTGGTTGTTGAGAAAGAAGTCATCAAAGAAGTTGAAGTTGAAAAAGAGGTTGTTAAAGAAGTTGAAGTTGAGAAAGAAGTCGAAGTGGAAGTTGTTGTGACCGCTACGCCTGAACCCGGCGGCGGCCAAATTGTTTATGCCCTCTATCAGGAACCGCAAATCATGAACCCTTTCATTGCTACCCAGACAGCGGCGGGGGAAGCATATGTGCCGGTTATTGAGGGTTTGGTGGGCGTTGATCCCGATGGCAACTTTTATCCAATGTTAGCCAAAGAGGTGCCCACTGTGGAGAACGGCCAGGTTTCTGAAGATGGTCTGACGATTACCTACAATTTGAAGGAGGATATCCTCTGGTCGGACGGCCAGCCTTTCTCCTGCGATGATGTTGTATTCACTTGGGAAGCGATAACACATCCTGAAAGTGGGGCGGTTAGCACTTCGGGCCATGATAAGATCGAAAGCGTCGAGTGTCCGGATGACCTCACGGTAGTGGTCACGTATGCTGAATTTTACGCGCCCTACCTCACTGTTTTCTCTAACGTGAGCAATAACGGCATAGTGCCGCGCCATGCTACCGGCGACCCAGTCGATATGCAAAAGTGGGTCTTCAACTGGCACCCCATTGGCACCGGCCCCTTCAAGATTCAAGAGTGGGTGTCGGGCGACCACATCACCTACGTACCCAATGAAAACTACCGCGATTACCCGGATAAGCCGGGCATAGACAAACTGATCATCCGTATTATTCCCAGCCGCGAGGTAGGCAAGGCTCTGATTAGAACCGGCGAAATTGACATTTTGTGGGACCTGATTGAAGCCGACGTGCCGGAATTTGAGGCTATGGAGGATATTGTGGTCAACTCAAAACCTGGTCCGGGCACAGAGCGGTTGGTGCTGAATTTGGCCGACCCCGAACTGGACGCCACCGATGATCCGGTCAACAATCCGCACTGGGCCTTGGGCGATCTGCGCGTACGCCAGGCTATTCAACTTGGCATCGACAAGGCGTTCATTAACGAGGTGTTACTGTTTGGCCTGGCCAAAGTGGGAACCAACGAGTTGAACAATGGCTGGGCCGTTGTTGAGCTACCTGCCAGCCCCTATGATCCCGACCAGGCTATGGCCTTGCTGGAAGAGGCCGGCTGGACTGACGAAGACGGCGACGGCGTGCGCGAATGTAACGGTTGCCTCTACGCCGAAGCGGGACGTCCTTTGAAACTAAAAATCCAAACTACCACCGGCAACAAGCTACGCGAGGAGGCCGAGCAGGTCTTGTTAGAGATGATGGCAGACGTTGGTATTGAGTTGTTCATTGAGAACGTGCCTTCATCCGTGCTATTTGGTTCCTGGGCCAGTGGCGCTTTCCGCAAGCACGGGCAGTATGATATCTTGATGTACACCACCAGCGACAGCGTTGATCCGCAGTCCCAAATTAAGGGCTATTTCCACATGGACTCGATGCCCACCGAGGCCAATAGCGACTCCGGCTTTAACTACAGCCGTTGGGTAAATGAGGAGTTCAGCGCCCTGGTGGATCAGGCAGGCTCTACGCCCGATATGGAACATCGCCGGGAGTTCTATCGACAAGCTATGGAGATTCTCTCCGCAGAACTGCCGCATATCTACCTGTATGATCGCAGCGATATTCACCTGAGCCGTAGCCGGGTTCAAGGCTTTGATGTTAACCCCTGGGGTAACCAGACCTGGAACACCGCCGACTGGACTGTTAGCGAATAATTATTTGTATTGAACGGGTGAGGCGCTCTCGGGCGACTCACCCATTCTCAGTAGATCCAAATTGTAGGGAGTGAGGCATCCTCAGATGCCGAATGCCGCCGCATCTGAGGATGCCGGCTCCTCAAAATTGGATCTACTGATTCTGTTTTGGAGAGTAAGAGCCGATGACTCTATACTTAATTCGACGCGCGCTGCAGGCTATTCCGTTATTAATTGTCATCAGTGTTATTGTTTTTATCCTGATTCAACTAACGCCCGGCGGGCCAATGGCCGCTTTTGAGGAAAATCCTAATCTTACGCCGGAAGATATAGCCCGTCTGGAAGAGCAACTGGGGCTTAACCAGCCCTGGCACATTAAATATTTCCAATGGGCCTCCAGAATTGTGGTGGGAGATTGGGGCTTTAGCCAAACCACCCGCCGGCCCGTGCTGGAAGAGATTGGAGAACGGTTGCCCAATACTCTCCAGTTGATGGCTATTGCGTTTATGCTGTCTCTTCTTTTTGGATTGCCTATTGGTATCTTGTCGGCCGTTAAGCAATATTCTCTCTTTGACCACGCGGCAACGTCGCTGGCCTTCATTGGTCAGGCCATCCCGATTTTTTGGTTTGGTCTGGTGCTGATCATTGTCTTTCACGTTTGGGCCAATAACCCGGTTGACCCTGACGGCAATTTTGCCGCGAGTAACATTTGGAGTTGTGATACGTGCCAGCCCCTGTTCCCCGGCGGGGGCATGAACACTTACGGTTTAGACGACCCGCCGTTGACAAACCGCGTTTATCATTTGATTTTACCCGTAATGATGTTGGGCGTTGCCGGTTTGGGAACCTATGCTCGCTACATGCGGGCTTCTATGTTAGAAGTTATTCACCAAGATTACATCCGCACCGCCCAGGCCAAGGGCCTAAAGGAGCGACTTGTTCTTTTGCGCCACGCCCTCAAAAATGCAGCCATACCGATAGTGACTATTGCTGCGCTTCAAATGCCTATGCTCTTTGGCGGCGCACTTTTTACCGAAACTATTTTCTCCTGGCCCGGCATTGGGCGACTGTTTTTTAGAGCCGCAGAGCGGGTAGATTATCCGCTGCTGATGGGAATTATTTTGATTAATGCTTTTTTGATTATCTTTTTTAACCTTCTTGCAGATATCATTTACGCCTATCTGGATCCGCGTATTCGTTATAATTAGACATTTCGAATTCTGTAT
>JAJRVO010000170.1 GCA_024277275.1 Chloroflexota bacterium | reverse complement strand
GTTTCTTAAATCGTGTAGACCAGACCGCAGAGGTTTCTGAAGCCGATTTTAACTGTAAGTCAGGTTCATAACCGGGGCAAATTCGCTTAAAAATGTCTCGCAAAAAACCTCTGCGGTCTTTAAGAAACACGCTCTAAGGTTTACCACAGTTAAGAGCAAAAGAGGAAGATTTGTTATGACCCAAAGTTCAAATAAAACTTTGAGCATTTGGTTATTCACCGTCTGTTTTTTTATTTCTGCGCTGGTAATGTTTGGCGGTTATGTGCGCCTCACCCGTTCCGGTCTCTCGATGGTGGAGTGGGATGTAGTTACCGGAATCATTCCGCCCATAAGCGAGGCTGCCTGGCAAGAAACTTTTGATAAATACCAACAGACCCCCGAATATCAAAAGGTTAATATCCACGCAGGGATGGATTTGGAAGGGTACAAATACATCTACTACCGGGAGTATATTCACCGGGTGCTGGGACGGCTGGCCGGATTGGTTTTTGTGGCGCCACTGTTAATTTTTTTGATAAACGGGACCATCCCGTTGCAAAAATCAACGGCGTATCTGGGCATTGGATTGCTGTTTGCCGCGCAAGGGTACATGGGCTGGTATATGGTCAGCAGCGGGCTTATTAACCAACCCAGTGTAAGCCACTATCGCTTGACCCTTCACTTGCTTTTAGCTTTGACCCTGTTTGCGCTCTGTTTGTGGACCGGTCTCGACAAGGCCATCGGGTCTTCAGCGTCAAAACAGTTGCCCGCTAAGTCAACGGCTAACGCAACGCTCTTAAAGTTATCTATTGGCCTCACTGCGGTCATTGTCATTCAGATATCATATGGGGGACTGGTCGCCGGGTTAAAAGCGGGGCATGTATCCAACACGTTTCCTTTGATATTTGGTTATCTGATACCGCCGGGATTGCTATCGGAGTTTCAACCCTGGCCTAAAAATCTAGTTGCCAGTTCATTAACGGTTCATTTTGTGCATCGCTGGTTTGCTTTTGTTGTGCTAACAGGTGCAATTATTTTGTACTATGCAGTCAGAAAACAAGATTATTCCCGTGCAATACAAATGAGCGCTACGGTAATTGTTGCATTAACATGTATTCAGATATTGTTGGGTCTTGGGGTTATTATCTGGAGCGTGCCGATATCCCTGGCCTTAATCCACCAGGCAACCGGGCTTTCATTGTTTGTGATTGCCTTTTATCTCAATTACCGGCTTGCGCGAGCGTAATTCTCTTTGGAAGATTGGAAGGCTGGAAGACCCGGCAGTTTTACCAATCTTCCAACCTTCCAGAATCGCGCATTATCAAAACCTATCAGGGTTTACCCCTACCCGGTCGAGACGAACCGCCCCCACCCGGCAAAGTAGGGCCATCCCCAGCCGGTCGAGAGGGGCCGCCGTCACCGCCAGGTAGAGAAGGGCCATCCCCGCCCGGTAGCGAGGGTATGTCTATGCCCGGCACACCGCCCAACGAGTTTCCAAAATTATTTAACCCGACCAGGGCTTGCGATGTATCCCCTCTGGCCAGCAGGCCGGTAATTTCATTAACTTTGCCGGATAGTTCTTGCAGTTGCGGATTGCCCGAAGCATCCAGGCTGGCCCCGGCATTGGCCCCTAATTGAGCCAAATTAGCCAGCTCCGCCGCCGAAATCTGGTTATCGGCAGTGGCTTGCTGCGCGGCGGTTATAAACTCCAACGCGCTCTGAACAGCAGCCTGGGGGTTATCGGCCACCTGATTGGGTTGGACGGCGACAACGGTTGCCAGCCGGTTATCAACTTCGGCCTGATGGCCGGTTGTCCAGGTTTGGGCTTGTTGCTGGGCTGCGCCGGCTTTGTCGCCGGCTGTTTGGGCAGCGGTTTCAAGCTGGGCGATGGTGTCTTCGGCTAACTCAAGCCCCTGTTCAAGAGACGAATTTATCACTTGCAGCGTATCATTAAGCGCTGTAGTAATTGCCGCAATTTCATCCAGAGCCTGCTCAATTTCATTTAACTCTTCAATGGTTTCAGTCGCCAACTCGCCATACAGGCTGTAATAGGCAGAGATCAACTCATCGGCATAGGCAATAGCTTCTTCCGCCCCCGAAACGTAGATTTCCAAAGTCTCGACCTCTTCCTGCGTCACGGCGTCATCGGCTGCGGCGTTTGTGGTGGCGGTTGAATATTGCTCCGTGGCTGCAACCGCTTCGGTAACGGCCTGGTCAATCAGAGCGGCCAACTCTTCCTCGGTCATGGTCGTATACTCTTCGGCGGGAACCGGAGTTGAAGCAGCGGCGCTGGTGGCCTGCACGGCAGCGTCAATCGCCGCCTGACTATCTGCCTGGGCTGTGCCTGTGGCCTGTACAGCGGCGTCAATAGCAGCTTGACTGTCCGCCTGGGCTGTATCGGTGGCCTGGTCAGCCGCGCCCTGCCCCTCCGTTTGGGCGACTGTTGTCGCTTGAACCGCCGCGTCGATAGTCGCCTGGTTAGCAGCCTGGGCTGTGCCGGTTCCGGCTACAGCCGCATCAATAGTCGCCTGGTTATCGGGCGTGGATTTGGAAACGCCTGTTCCGCAAGCAAGAGTGACAATCACAAGCAAGTTTATCAGCAAGAAGAGTTTAGTTCTATTCATAAGCAGTACCTTTCTTGAGAGGATTTGGTAATTGGTTAAGACAAACACACACGCCTTCAAAAACTAAGGAACCGGGATTAAATAACTGTCTCATTTCAGAGCGCAGTAAATGGTAATTAGTAATTAGGGATTGGCTTAATAACCAATTACCATTTACCAATTACCATTTACCAATTACAACGTTGAGGGACAGTTATTTAATTCTGTCTCATTTCAGAGCGCAGTAAATGGTAATTAGTAATTAGGGATTGGCTTAATAACCAATTACCATTTACCAATTACCATTTACCAATTACAACGTTGAGGGACAGTTATTTAATTCTCATTACTAACCGACTTCTGATTATACTTGAATTTATATCAGCCAACAATCTTGGGTTGGACGCTCAAAATTGAGACTCGGTATTGTTAAAAATTGTGAATTGAGGATTTTCTATAATAAAATGGGAATTGCTTTTGAGCGTGGCATCCTGTATTTGAGCTTGTTCAAGGTCAAAGCAGCCAGGTCTAGTTTCATCTCAATCCTGGCAAACGAAATCATATACCCTAACGCCTCAAAAACAGGCCAGGTTTTATCGTCAACAGCCAGGTTTTCTACGCTGGTATCTTGAAACGGATGGAGCAAATGTAAAGTTTGTAATAGCGCGGCAGCCACTTTTAGCGAGGCGTCGCTTTCAATCTCCAATATCACCCGGTCTAGTTGAAAGGTGTTGTTTTTATAAACCAACCACCCTCGACCCAGGTTGGGTAAATCGGCAACCAGCGCCGATAGGTCGCCGACGTGATGCAACGACTCGTTAGCTGTAACCCAGGAAGCGACATCTGTACGGGTTTCTAACAAAGCCAGAGCATCTTGATGACCCAATATTTTAATATGAGCGTTTGGGATAATAGCCTTGGATATCGCCACCGGCGGGCGTCTGATAACAAGCAATTCTCTAAGTTCTTCAAAGCCTAAACTGTTAAATAAACACCGGGCCGGTTTGTTATTTTTAATCACTTCCAAAATAATGACCCTGGCCTTTAGTTTTTGAGAGTTGATAATCAGGCTATCCATTAAAGCGCGACCCAGCCCTTTTTTCCGACCATTGGGTACAATCCCCATCCGGGTTATCCAGGTATTGTGGCCTCGCACACCCAACATAGCCAGCCCCAAAGGCTCGCCCTTTGACACCGCAACTACCGATTGCTCCAAATCGACATTATAATTGTAAACATACTCTCTAAGTTTGGCCTGATTCATTGGCATAGGGACCACATAATCTGAGCGAGTCTCGTTGTAAATATCTGTCAGTTGTTGAAAGGTAAATTCGCTGGCCGGTATGATATCAAACAGGCTCTCCGGTTTACTGGTTTGGAAGTTTATACGTTTGCCAAGATTTGTATGCAGCAAGATTTTAACCTCTCCTTAGTAATCTCTTCGATTTTCGTTTTCAAACGGGTTTGTTTTGCATTATTCTGGTACAATAAAGGAAGTTCCACAATCTAAATTACCCTAGAACCTGTTGCAATATCGACAGTGATACGTGATGCGTGACTCGCAAAATCCTCACGCATCACTCGTCACGCAGATTGGGATAATTATTTTTTCAAAACCACCTGCATTTTCAGTATAGCAAACAACCGTCTCAGAAGAGTTGCAAAAACGTTGCAAAGATGTTGCAATCTAAATTTCCAAACCCCGCCTTCTCCATCTTGGAACTTTTTGCTATGCCCTAACGTCTATGGCATAGCGCGCCCATAAAATCTGTCACTTGTCTTTAGTCACTTGTCCTTTGTCATCCTTTGCAAATGACCAGTGACCAATGACAAAGAATAAAGGATTAACCACGGAGGAAACTATGCCAGCCAATATACGCAACTTTATCCCAACCGCCTTAAAACTACTCATTATTCTCAT